>CAJJNI010000102.1 GCA_905193085.1 uncultured Lachnospiraceae bacterium
GCAGGCAAATACAACACATCAGGAAAAACCAAAGTTTTAGATACATCTTATGGAGCTCCTGTAAATATTACTGCAGGTAACTATGGTTGGAAAATAAATGTAAGTGATACAACTGCTGAGCTTGTTGACGCGGTAAAATCAGGCGAATCAGTGAACAAAGAACCTGTTTATTCATTAAAAGCGGCCTCTACAGGTGACCCTGCAAAAGATTATGGAAACAGCTATGTTGAAATCAATTTAGGAACACAGCATTTATTCTTATACATAAATGGTTCATTAGTAATAGAAACAGATTTTGTTTCGGGTAAAGTAACAAATGGAAATGCAACGCCTGTCGGAATTTATCCGATAACTTATAAACAGTCCCCTGCTGTTTTACGAGGTGCAAACTATGCTTCTCCTGTTACTTACTGGATGCCTTTTAACGGTGGTGTAGGTATGCATGATGCCACATGGCGAAGCAAATTCGGTGGAAATATATATTATAACAGTGGTTCTCATGGCTGTATCAATCTTCCTATTGCAGCAGCCAAGACAATATATCAGAATGTATCTGCCGGAATGCCTGTTATTGTATATGATTTAAAGATTGAATCATCATCACAGCCTGCAGTAACACTCTCACCGGAAGAACAAAAAGCTGCTGAAATGGAACAGCCATTAGATGCGAATACAAATACTGACATAAACAATAACGAAGCAAATTCTGTAGATGTAACAAACAACGGAAATAACGGTCAGGACACTACAGTTAATGTTGCTACACCTGTTCCTACTAAAGCTCCTACTAAGGCTCCGGTTGCGACACAGCCTCCAAAGACACCAACACCTACTCAGGTTGTTACACCAACACCTACTCCGGTTGTTACACCAGCCCCTACTCCTACCCCGGTTCCAACACCTACAGAAGTAGTTGAAGAACAGTAGTAAATAATATAACTTAATAATCATAAAAGATAAGATAAAACATAAAAACCGGCTGCATGCAGTCGGTTTTTACTTAAATAAATTCTTATACAATCTCACCAGCTTATCGTATTTTCTATACTTATTTAAATTCTGTCATAAACTCCCTGAACCTGTCTGGCAGATTGTTTTTCTGTAATTTCTTATTGTTCCTTTCTTCTATTGCAACAGAATCAAAGAAATGTTTCCATAAGCTTCTAAATTTTTCTTCTTCGTCACTGAATTTTAAATCTAAATCATTATCTTCATAATTATCTCTATAACTATCCTTACTGCCATCGCCTGTAAAATCCTTAATCAAAAACCATTTCTTATATTTCACATGAACTGCCGCAATATTTCTTGAAACATCATTTATTATCCAGTTTTCTGAAGGCAGTCTGTCCTCAAAATGCTCAGCCAATGCCTCCAGGCAATAATTCTTAGGTCTTATCCTTGCAAATAGTGCCCCTTTGTCTAATTCACTGAATCTTAAAAAGCCATAAAAATGGTCTATTTCATAATACACATTAGCATATAAATCATTAATCCGCTGTATATATGGAAGTTGTAAATATGATAAGAAATTCCCCTTAATTTTATTTTCTATTCCATATTTTATGGTCTTGTATACATTGTCAGCCCTGTCTTCCTCATAAGACCACATTGCCATAGTAACATTATACATAAACTTTGCTCCAAACTGCTTTCTTACGGTATTAATTACCTTAGCCGCATTATCACCACTGGCTGCAACAGTTATGTATTCTTTAAAAAATTCTAAATTAAACTTCCCCTGTATCTTAATTTCAAGCTCATTGCGGTTATATTTACCTGCCCATGCTTCATATATCGCACTGTAAATTCCAATAACGCTATCTTCACAAACCAATACTTTCATTATGTAAACTCCAATCAAATAATGACAACTGCTTATAAGAAACATTTGTTTCTTTGTTTTTTATATTTGAATCATCTAAAAGCTGTCTTAAAATAAAATCAGGTTCAACTTTAACTGACGGATATAATAATCCTCTGCATGTAATGAAATAAACAGCTCTCTTTAAAACAACTCCCATCTTTTTCAAATTATCAAAGGTAAGACTTCCATGTCTTCTTGCGGCAACAATTCTCTTTGCTGATTTTACTCCTATACCCGGCACTCTAAGCAGTTCATGGTAATCTGCTGTATTAACTTCAACAGGATACATATCTATATTCCTTATAGCCCAGTCACATTTAGGGTCAAGAAATACATTAAAGTTCTGATGTTTTTCATCTAATATCTCATCTGCCTTAAATTCATAAAAGCGCAGAAGCCAGTCTGCCTGATACAGTCTGTGTTCTCTTAAAAGCGGAGGTCCAGATAATGTCATAGGAAGTCTGTCATCATTATTGACATTAATGAATGCTGAATAAAAAACTCTTTTTAACGCAAATTTCCTGTACAGATTTTCAGAAACAGTAAGCAACTGATAATCTGTCTCTTCTCCTGCACCTATTATCATCTGCGTGGACTGCCCTGCTGGAACAAATTTTGGAGCATTTTTGTATAAAGTCAGTTCTTCCCTGTTGTTATTCCTCTCTAACTGAATCTGCCTCATAGGCTTTAAAATAGTCTGCCTTGTCTTATTAGGTGCAAGCTTTCTAAGACCTTCTGATGTAGGTAATTCAAGATTTACACTCATTCTGTCTGCAAGAAAGCCCGTCTTCTCAATCAGTTCAGGTGCAGCGCCCGGTATTGCCTTCACATGAATATACCCATTAAAATGATATTGGTTTCTTAGCTTGTATAAAGTTTCATACAACAATTCCATTGTTATGTCAGGTGTCTTAAAAATGCCCGAACTTAAAAATAATCCCTCTATATAATTTCTTCTGTAAAATTCCATTGTAAGCTGACATATCTCGTCGGGAGAAAATATAACACGTTCAACATCATTAGAAGCCCTGTTAATGCAGTATGCACAGTTAAACACACAATAATTTGTCATTAAAATCTTCAAAAGTGAAATACATCTTCCATCAGCAGAAAATGAATGGCAAATTCCTGACTTATGACTGTTCCCGATATTTACATTATCACCTTTTCTTGCAACACCACTTGAAGTACAGGCAACATCATATTTTGCAGCATCAGATAATATTTCAAGCTTATCATAAATACTTTTCTTCTCTTCTAAAAGCACAAAAACACCTCCGTATCGAACATATGTTTGTATATATTCTAACACGAAGATGTTTTAAAGTCAATATTATATTATATCACCCCAGCAGCTGTTGAATTTCCTCTTTATATGGCGGCTCTTTCTTACCTGTCTGCCCGTTGTCAATATATGGTGTTTCAAGAATTTTAGGCACATTCAGGAAATCTTTATGATGCACGATATTATAAAGTGCTTTTAATCCGATTTCACCCTGACCTATATTGGCATGTCTGTCCTTATGGCTTCCACGGATATTTTTGCTGTCGTTGATATGAAAAACAGTAATCTTATCTTTACCTATAATTCTGTCAAATTCATCTATTACTCCGTCAAAATCATTTATTATATCATATCCTGCGTCATGAACATGACATGTATCAAAACAAACTGCAAGTTTTTCAGGCAAATTAACGCCATCAATAATAGCTGCAAGTTCTTCAAAGTTTCTTCCTATCTCACTGCCTTTTCCTGCCATTGTCTCTAAAGCAATCTTGCAGCTCATATCTTCTCTTAAAACCTCATTAAGACCTTTTATAATCTGCTTTGTACCATCTTCTACACCAGCATTTACATGTGAACCCGGGTGAAGCACTAAAATTTTACTTCCCATGGCTTCTGTTCTGTCTATCTCGACTTTAAGAAAATCTACTGCAAGCTGGTAAGTCTCAGGTTTGACTGTATTGGCAAGATTTATTATATATGGAGCATGAACGACAAATTCATCTATTCCGTTATTTTTCATAAGCTCATGTGCGGCAGTAATATTAAGCTCATCTATACTTTTTCTTCTTGTATTCTGTGGAGCACCTGTATACAGCATAAATGTATTTGCGCCATATGACAGTGCTTCTTCAACTGAACCAAGCATCATTTTCTTACCACTCATCCCCACATGAGAGCCAAGCTTAATCATTTGTTACCTCCAACTGTTCAAGTGCCTTAACAACATCATCAAAACCTTCATTATCTATTTCATCAAATTTACCTTCATCTGATATTTTTGCAATTTCAGGCTTCAATGGTAATTTCGCAAGCACATCAAGCTTCATTGATGATGCTATTTCATCTATATGGCTTTCTCCGAATATATAATGCTTCTTTGAACAGTCAGGACATTCAAAATAACTGTAATTTTCGACAATTCCCATAAGTGGAATATTCATCATCTGCGCCATGTTATATGCTTTTTTGACAATCATACCAACAAGGCTCTGCGGAGATGTAACCAAAACGGCTGCATCAACCGGAAGTGACTGGAATACAGTAAGAGGAACATCTCCTGTTCCCGGTGGCATGTCCACAAATAAATAATCCAAATCACCCCATAATACATCTGTCCAGAACTGTGATACCATTCCTGCAATAACAGGACCTCTCCAGATAACAGGTGAATCTTCACTGTCGAGCAAAAGATTTATTGACATAACTTTAATTCCCGTTTTTGTTACAGATGGAAGTATTCCTTCTTCGACACCCTGAGCCTGCTCATTTAATCCAAACATTTTAGGGATTGACGGTCCTGTAATATCCGCATCAAGAATACCTGTCTTATATCCTTTCTTAGCCATTGAAACAGCCATTGATGCAGTTACCATTGACTTTCCTACACCGCCTTTTCCGCTCATAACACCTATTACATGTTTTATGTTAGAAAAAGCATTACTTTCTTTTTTCATACTTTCTGCTGCTTTATCACAGCCATTACAATCTTCTTTACTGCAGCCTGAACTGCTGCATGAACTATTTTCAGCCATTTACTTTAATCCTCTTTTCAATTATTCTAATGTTACAGTCTCAGAAATACATGAACTGTTTCCATCTTTATCAAAAGCTTCATATATAACAACATATGAGCCATCACCCGGAATTCTGCAGACACTTATATATACACCGTCAACGCCACTTCCATCATCATAAACACTTATTCTGTTTCTAAGATACTCAGTCTTAATTGACGAAACCTTAGAAGAAGCTGCAATAAATTTCATAACAGGAGGCTGTGTATCAAGCACCCTTGTCGTAGTTACTGTTGTAACTACTGTTGTATCCTGCTGTACATTATTTTGTGCAGCAGGTGTCTCTGTTACAACCGGTGTCTCTGTCTGTGCACTTGCAACAACAGGCTCCTGTGCAGGTGTAGCTGTAGGTTCAGGTGATGGTTCAGTCGTATTCTGTGATGCATCGGCAACAGCTTCTTTTTCATTATCTGATGATGACTCATTAGCTGTCTCTTCACCTTCTACCGTAACTACTGCACTGACTTCTCTCTTATCACCATCAGCATTTTCACATGAATATGTAACCTTATACTCTCCTGCCTTATTAACATCAACTTCACCATACATTTTTACAGAAGCAGTCAAATCATTTCCATACTTGTCCTTTGCAGATATGCCCTCCATTAAATCAGGTGCAGAACCAAGCTTTACTGTCTTATCTGACACTCCAAAAAACGATACCGGAACATACCATGCATTTTCACTGCTGGCATCTGTAGGGTCCCATGTTATCTTATCCGATATAAGTCTTGCCAGAGGCTTACCTAATTCTCCCGGACTGTCCTCATCTTCATAAACTATTACCTTTGTCCCCTCAGGACAATTTTCTGATATCCACTGTGCATCTGCTTCTGAAAGAACTACAGCACTGTCCTCAATTGTATCTCCAAGCTTGTTATAGGAATCTATATCAAGCGAATCCTCACTCTGCGCTTTATAATTTACAGAGCGAAAAACAATATCATCTTTAATTCTTGTGACATATCTGCCATAACTTCCATCTGCAAGCATCTGCCACTCTACTGTATCTCCAATCTGAAACTCCCCGTCAGGAACACCGTCTTTTCCTACCGAACACAAAATAGCTCTCTCTGGAACTGTATACTCATCATCTTTGTCCAATGTGTACACTGTTATACAATTCTTTGCCTTATTAACTTTTATAAGGTACGGATACTCACTGTCCTTAACTTTTACATCTTTCGCTACAATAGGAGAATACTGGTCATCATTCTCTTTTTTATCCTCTGATGTCTGTTTCTTATCGTTTTTAGTCTGACTGTTTTTTCCGGTTGTACACGCAGTCATACTTAATGCAGCTATCAGGGTCATAGTAACTACATAAATCCTTTTTTTCATCAGTCTTATTCTCCTCTTTTCTTTCAAGATTATATATAATTTAACTATACCACAGTAACAATTCTCATGTCAATATCAGCTCTGTTTTGACAAATAATATTTTAGCTCTTCGATATTCATTTCTTCAAATTCTATTAACTCTTTAGCCAGTTCACAGCATTCTGATTCAGGATAATCATGCATAACCTTTAATATATATGCTATTCTTTTAGAATCATCACCGATAAGTAATTTTGCGAGATGAACCGTACTGTTATTAAATGCAGTTTTCCGCTGTATTTCAGACCATATTTTTATTTTATTCACTGTACTCTGCAATAAACCTTTATCTGACATATCAGATACCTTGTTTTCTATCCTGTTTTTGTACGAAATACATTTTCCCAACTGTCTGTTCATATCTGTATTTAACTCTTCATCTTCCACCTTATAGAGTAAATTCTGTATATATTGTGCATTTTCTGCGCAAATCATATATAATTCACCCAGAATTTCCTTATCTGAATCCGACATTTCTACCTCCCACAAAACATATGTTTGTCATCAGCTATAATACCTTTAAATAATTCCAGAAACATGGTCTTAGCTCGATGTTCGCATAGACAAAGCAAAAAATATTTATCTTTTATATTATAGACAGTTTTATAAAAAAAAATACATTTCTACACAAACTTTGTTAGGCTGCCTGTGCAAACTAAAAAGCAGTTATGCAAAAACCTGCATAACTGCCTTATAATTTTCATTGTATTATTTTGCCAAATACTCTGTCTTAACATATCCTACAGAACCATCTAAAGAAATCTGACTCCAACCGTTATCATATATTACATTTCTTGTGTAAGTAAGGTCTGTATCAAGCTGACCTATAATATTGGCTGTCTCACTACATTCTGAACGAATATTTACAACCGTAGTAGGTTTAACCTTATCTTCTGTAGATGTAAATGTCGAAACATACTCTGACTTAGTATATCCGTAGCTGTCACCGTTAAATTTAATCTGACTCCAGCCATCATCTGTTATACTTACTCTTGTGACTACATCACCAACAAAAAGATGAGCAATTTTTTCTGAATCCTCACTGTTACTCTGTCTTACATTTATAGTCTGTACAATTGTAACTTTTTCATCTGTCTGCTGTGCATTCTGTGCAGCATCAGCCGCTGCCGCTGCTTCCTGTTCCTTAGCTTTAGCCTCTTCTTCTGCCTTAGCCTGTGCTTCTGCTTCTTCTTTTTGTTTGTTTTCCTGAGTTGCTTTACTTTCAGCTAACTGTTTAGCCTGTGCAACCAAATCAGATTCGCCTTCAAATTTTTCAATAAACTGTAACACATCTTCATGCTCAGCAAGCACATTAAGATAATCGTTATTAACCTGCTCTATTATTTTAGTTGCATCATCAGACTTTACTGCACTGTCTATATAGGTACTTACCTCTGCTTCTATCTGACCTTTGTAAATATACATTCTGCCACTGTCATCTGTTCTTATATATAATGTTTCCATACCAGGAACCATTGTATCAAGATTGTTAAACTTCATGTTATAAGTAGCAAATACAAGATATGAATTTTCAATAGGACCTAATTTTGTATATGCCTTAACATCATTATAGCTCTCTACATATTCACTTTTTCTCTCAATCAGAGCTTTCTCGTCATCACCCATATCGCTTACTATCTGGTCTAAAACAGTAAAATCATCAGCAGCGCATGCGACAAAATATTCATTAACTAATGAAGATACTTCAGGATATGCATTTTCTTCAAACACATTATCTTTTGATGAAGCATCATCTTCTGAATATACATTCTCATTCTTCTTGTCTTTGCTGCCATTTCCCTTAACAGCCAGAACTATAAGAACTATTAAAACTACGAGCAACACACCTGTCACTATATATAATACTTTATTAGATGTAAATTTACCTTTTTTCTTCTTTGATTTAATCTCCTGCATTTTGTAATACCTCCAATATATGTATGACGAATCTGTCAGAAACCAAAAGCAAACGCA
>CAJJNI010000103.1 GCA_905193085.1 uncultured Lachnospiraceae bacterium
GATACAGTAATTTACTGCAAGCATAAGCTCTGTCGTTCTTGGAAATGAATTTGTATCAGGCGTTCCCATTTTTACTGCAATAATAGAACTTTTAGAAGCAATACCCTTATATCTGCCATTTGAAGATATACCGTTTCCTGCTGCCACACCGGCAACCCCTGTACCATGACCACTGCCATCCTCACTTATTCTCTCTCCGCTTGCAATCGCTGCATTTATTTCTTCTTCTGTGTACTCTCTGCCAATGTAATATCCTGACGGTGTTCCCTCCCCGGAAGGTTTCGTCTGGTCCCACAGATATAATATTCTTGTTGTTCCGTCTTCATTTCTAAAATCAGGGTGGGTGTAGTCAATCCCACTGTCAATCAATGCAAAACATACGCCCTCTCCCGACAGATTGTACGGCGGGTTTAACAACGGATTTACACAGGATATGCTTCTGACCTGATTTAGTGCAAAATAAAGCCGCTTTGGTTTTTCTACAAATTCTATTTCCGGAATTGAACTTATAATATCCATATACCTCTCCGGAACATTTAATACCGCAAAGCCCCCTAAAAGCTCACTCACTTTAATCTGTTCGCTTACATTCATCAATGCGGCTGTCAGATTTCCATTATATTTCACGATTAAATCCCAACTGTTATCAGCTTCTTCATAGCCTACATTTAAATTTTGTGACTTTTTTCTCTCATCAGGCGGTGTCTGTAATGCAAGATTCAGCATGTTTTCATATTTCTGGCTTTCCATATCATTCCTTACCGACAGTAATTATTGGTGTATTGTCTTATTTTATTTGTACAGTATATGATATTAAATGAAATATTTTAACAGGAATCAGAAACATTACACAACATGCACTTATATTTTCAAACTATTAAAAGTACACTTTACAAATTTTCCAAAGTATCGAAATATTTGCCAAATCTCGTGCAAACACAGACTTGAGTTATTTACCTGCAAAAAAAAGCATACTACCGAAAGAAACTCTGTCGGTAATATGCTTCGTAACTTTAATTATGTAAACCAGCGTTCAACAGCTATTTACTGCCGCTGTTTTTTATTTTTCATCGGAATCTGTGCGAGTATTATTCCCGCAAATATTAATACACAGCCTGATATTTCTCTTATTGACAGATTCTGATTCAATAATATCCAGCCAGCCAACACACTGAATACAGATTCAAGGCTTAATATGAGTGAAGCAGTTGTAGGGTCTAATCCTTTCTGACCGACTATCTGAAGAGTATAGCCGACTCCGCTTGACAATACTCCGGCAAAGAGTATCGGATACCATACTTCCATGTCGCGATAAATTAAAAGCCAGTCGATGAATTTTCCTTCAAAAACTTTGGCATCAAAAATCAGAATCGGAACAATATTTAAAATTCCACAGACAAAAAACTGTATACATGCCATCCTGACTCCATCAGTTTTTGGAGAGAAGTAATCTATAACGAGTATGTGTACTGCAAAAAAGAGTGCGCCGCAAAGCAGTATAATATCGCATTTCTGTAGATACAGCTTTTGTTTTATGCACAAAAGATATAGTCCCACAACAGCCATGAACACTGATATCCAGACATTTATGCCACATTTTTTGTGCAGGAAAATGCCGAGTATCGGGACAATCAATATGTAACATGCTGTCAGAAAGCCGGCCTTACCGACTGCTGCACCGTAGTCTATTCCAAGCTGCTGTAATGTACCTGCCACAAATAATATAATACCACAGCAAATACCACCTATAACCAGATCTTTTTTATTATATTTTTCTTCCTGACTGTCTGCACTGCCGGCTTTTATCATATTTTTTAACAAAATAAATACAAGCAAAAATACACCTGCAATTATATTTCTTATTCCATTAAAAGAAAAAGGGCCTGCCGCCTTTGAGCCCTCACTCTGGGCAACAAAGGCAACACCCCATATAAATGCCGTCAGCACAAGCAAACATGAATTTCTTATTTTTTTCATATTTGATATACCACAATTTTCTGTTTGTAACAGTTCTACTTTTGTCATATAGCGAACTGTTACTTCTATTTAAAATATCTATGCATTAAGAATTGACTTTAGGAAATTCTGTGTTCTCGGATTCTGCGGATTGTTGAAAATCTGCTCAGGAGTTCCTTCTTCTGCAATTATTCCATCTGCCATAAAGAGAACTCTGTCTGCAACTTCTCTTGCAAATCCCATTTCATGAGTAACACATAACATTGTCATTCCTTCTTTTGCCAAATCCTGCATTACTTTTAAAACTTCGCCTACAAGTTCAGGGTCAAGAGCTGAGGTAGGTTCATCAAATAACATTATTTCAGGTTTCATAGCAAGCGCTCTTGCTATTGCAACTCGCTGCTGCTGTCCGCCGGAAAGTCTGTTAGGGTACTGTTCAGCCTTATCTGCAAGTCCAACTCTCTTAAGAAGTTCCATAGCCTCCTGCTTTGCTGCAGCCTTGTCTACCTTTTTAATATGTATAGGCGCTATCATTACATTTTCAAGCACTGTCTTATGAGGGAACAGATTAAAACGCTGGAAACACATTCCCATATTAAGCAGAAGCTTCTGCTGTTGTTCTTTTCCGATTCGCTCCACTGTTTTGTTTTTCTCTCTATGCAAAAACAAATCATCTTTTACAAAAATCTTACCACTTGTTATTTTTTCAAGCTGGTTAAGTGAACGAAGATATGTTGATTTTCCGGCACCTGATGGTCCGATTATACAAATAACTTCACCTTTTTTTACTTTTAAATTAATATCCTTTAATACTTCAAGAGAGCCAAATTTCTTGCTGACATGCTCGGTCTCTAATATATATTGATAACTTTCTGCCATTTTTTGGTCCTCCTATTCGTATACTGAAAACTTCTTCTCTATTTTATTAAAAATAAAAGTAAAGAACATTGTTATTACAAGATAAATTATAAGCGCAGGAACAAATACAAGATATGAACCTTCACTCGTCATAATATTTTTAGATACCGTAGTTATATCCATAAGTGATATTGCAAATACAAGCGATGCATCTTTTAATACCATAATAAACTCATTACATACAGGCGGTATCATTCTTCTTATTGACTGTGGAATAATTATAAGTGACATTGTTTTCGGATAATTCATTCCCAATGCCTTTGCAGCTTCATACTGCCCTTTATCGATTGACTGGATTGCAGCTCGTACTATTTCTGCACAATATGCTCCGGAATTAAGAGCAAATGCTATAAGTGCTGCAACAAATGCTCCCTTATATACAGCTTCTGTATCCGCTGCTGAAAACAAATCTCTCCAGGCAAAACCAAATATTCCCGGAATTGAGAAATATATAACAAACAACTGGATAAGAAGCGGTGTTCCTCTGAAGAAGAAAATGTATGCACTGCACAATTTGTTAAGTATTTTCTTTTTTGAAATTTTTCCAAGAGCAAGAAAAACACCCAGTATTACACCGATAATAATTGATAATGTTGTAAGTAAAATTGTAAGCTTCGCACCGTGCATTACATTCTCGCCACAGCCAAGCATTCTATATGTGTAGTTCACCATCTGGCCTACTACTTTTGCCTTGCCTGAATCAGCAGAATATACTTTGCCGGCAAATCCCACATATTTTTCTGTAAGCTCGTTAGCACCTGAAGATGAGAATGAACAGAAGTTAATTATTCCCATATTATTATAGGTAATTGTTACATACTTTCTTGTACTCTGTTCATCTTTTTCTATAAGCTTCTGCATCTGCGGTGACGCTTTTCCTATAACCTCAGCCTCACTCGGCTTAATGCATGCAAGAACGATTAACACAATTGCAATGAGAATAACAATTACTGCATTTCTTTTTGTGCTTTTTTTCCAGTCTTTTACATTTATAATTTTCTTAAGTGTATTCATAACTTTCTACCTGTTAAATTATTCTTCTGAAACAAACCAGTGGTCAAAAATTTCATCAATAACACCTTCGCTCTTCATTTCTTCCAATGCCTTGTCAATTGCTGTCTTAAGAGCTTCGTTATCTTTACCGATTGCAAATGCAAACTCTTCTGCTTCTTCATTGTCACGATAAGCAAGTTTGTATTTATCAGAATTTCTGTTTAAGAAACTGTCTGCTACTGAACTGTCACAAACAACTGCATCAATTTCTTTGTTCTCTAACTGAGTAAAGCAGTTTGGAATCTTTTCATTTGCAACTATTTCTACATTTATAGTTCCTGTTGATTTATAATCTGACATTAAAATATCTGATGTTGTCTCTTTCTGAACAGCAATTGTCTTGCCATCTAAATCATTGAAGCTGTTAATCTGTAAATCACTGTCTTTTAATACAACTACTGTCTGATAGTTTTCAATATATGGAGTTGAGAAAAGCATTTCCTGTTTTCTTTCAGGAGTTATTGTAACAGCAGAACATACACAATCATAATTCTTACCGATTGCGGCAAAAATTCCATCCCATGCTGTATTAATGAATTTAACATCAAGCCCTAATCTGTCTGCTACTTCTGTTGCTATATCCACATCAAATCCTATAGGCGTAGAACCATCATCAGCTATATCCTCAAATGGTGGATAACTCATCTCTGCTCCTACTGTAAGCACACCATTATTAACAAAACTGATATCTGAAACATCTATTGTACTCTTCTTATCATTATTGCTGTTGTTATCATTTTTTGAAGAACCACATCCTGTTACCATTGTTACACCCATTGCAAGTACAAGAGCTCCTGCTAATATTCTCTGAATCTTTTTCATCATTTAACCTCCTGAAAGTTATATTTTTTTAACTTGCAAAAAGGCAAAGGATACACTCCATTGCCTTTTAACATAAATAATAAGCCACAATCTTTAAGATGTCAATAGTGAAGTTTTCTATAAAACTGAAATTGTAAATGTGTATGATTTACTGCTTCCACCTTCAACAAACTGTACATTTCTTTTTTCTTCAAACACATCACTTTCATCACTGCATGTTGACAGACCAACCCACGGTTCTATTGCAACAAATTCACCGTGATTGCTGCTGGACCATAATATAAGGTAAGGAAACTGTTCAAATTCCATTGCTATTCCCTTGCCTGATTTTTTTGAAGAAAAGGTAAGTTTTCTTGATTTCAAATCATCTATTATAACTGCATCTACTTCAAACATTTCATGGTTAAGTTTAACTTCCTTTTCATTATCAAGGAATTTAGTTCTGTGTTCTACATCTATCAAACCTGTCTTGGTAACAGGAGTCGGTACATTAAGCGTCTCATTCTCCTCAAATGTAATTACATAATCTTCGTATTTTTCACCTTCAACGAGTGGACAGTTAAATCCCGGATGACCTCCAACGAAAAATGGCATTACTTCACTGCCTGTATTTTCTACTTCATAAGTTATATCTATTGACTTACCGTTTAATGTATATTTTGTATATAATTTGAACTCGTATGGAAACTGCTTTAACATTTCTTCATCATTTTCAATAAGAAAAGTTATACTGCTGTCAGTCTTGTCCACAAATTTAAAGTCTTTTTTTCTTACGATACCATGACGCGGCATGGCTGTTGTTTTATTTTCTCCTATAACAGCTTTGTCATCTCTTATACTTCCGCATATTGGGAAAAGAACAGGTGCCTGTCCGCTCCAATATTCTTTATTGCCCTGCCACAGATATTCAATTCCATAATTATCTTTAATAGAAGTTAATGTTCCTCCAAATGCTGTAAATTTAACTTCCAAATCGTCATTTTTTAATATGTATTCCATTTTTCGTTCCTCCTTAAAAAAATATCTGCTTAACTATCTGCTATAAAATATAAAAACCCTTGTCTATATAATACTGTTTCTTGCTCTGATACATCAGCTTATCCGTTCTTGCAACATTTTCTTCTATATTATTACATTCTTTAAGCCACATACTTCCTACAGATGCTGTTATACCTTTATTCCAGTTTTGTTTAAGATTTTCTACCTTTAATTTAAATTCCTGTTCTTCGATATTCTCACAGAATACAACAAACTCATCACCGCCAATTCTGTAAATATGTCCGGCAAAATTTTTCTTCAACACATTTGAAACTTCTACTATCATGTTGTCACCGTATTCATGTCCATATTTATCATTTGCCTGCTTAAGTCCATTGATATCTGCAAATATGATTCCAAGAGACATATCCTTTCTGCCCTCAGTATCTTTCATATATTTTACATACGCATGTCGGTTTCCTACTTTTGTGAGCCTGTCGAGATAACTTAATTCATACAATTTCTGTATGCTATCTCTTTTTTCTATTTCATTTTGTATAAATGTTACTACAGACTGCATAAGCACTGAAATTTCCATATTGTCCCTTGGATTATCAACACCTATAAAACCTATTATTTTATCATTATTTTTAAGTGGTACGGTTATAAGTCCATCTATATTCTGATATTCTAATAATTCATATTCCAGTGAATCTTTATCTAACTCCTGCGAAACTGCACTGATACACACTTCACCTTTAGTATCAAATAATTCTATCCACCTTGATATTGCTTGCATATCAACATTCTGGAGAAAATCCTTCTGCGGCGTAACACCTTTATAACACCATTCGTATGTATTGTCCAAAGTATTCCCATCATCAGAAAATTCAAATATGTATGCTCTGTCTGCCTTATAATATCCCGCAAGATTTCCAAGAAGCTTGTTTATTGCATCACCTATATCTTCATATTCGTATAATGTACGGATACACTTAACCAATGTAGCTTCAGTTCTCAATTTCTTTTCGATTTGGCTTGTTGCCTTCTTTATCTGGGTAATATCAGTAAACATACACAACATAACATCTTTATCATCTATTTTTACTTTTCTGAATTTCTCCACCAGATATAAATCAAACTTCTCTACATATTCATCACGTTCAAAATAATTCTTTTTCTTTATTATATCACTGCAACAGCCGGGACACGGAATATCCCGGTCATGCAAAGCCTTATAGCACGGAACATCAATTGCATCTTTTTCTGATTTACCGATAATTTTTAAAGTCATATTATTAGCATAAATTAACTTATAATTATCCATCTGTGTAGCATAAATAATTTCATCAACATCATCTAACAATGATGACTTGAGTTCTTCTTTTGTCATAATCCATCCCCTTTGAAAATTTTTTGCCTAAGTAACCACTTACTCTTTAGTATAAACATTTTTTACAAATTCTTCAACCTTTTCTATAATAAAACTTACAGTTTTACTGCATCTTAATTTTTCATATGTTATAATGTAAAAAAGTTAGAAATTTAAAGGAGTCCTTTTAATATGAATAAAATTTCTTCATATATGAATATACTCAAAAATATCCTGATTATGGCAGTTATACTTTTTACATCATTTATTATTAATCTTATGTTAAAACATGTATTTGATGTTCAGGAGCATATAACTACTATTTTTGTTTTTGCAGTATTTTTGATTTCACTTTTAACAGATGGATATATATACGGAATTGCAGCTGCCTTTATCGCTGTAATTGCAACAAATTATGCTTTTACATTTCCTTTTTTCTCTCTTAATTTTACAATTCCTGTAAATTTAATTTCTGCCGTCATAATGATTGTAATTGCAATTTTAACAAGTACACTTACTACACAGATAAAACATCATGAGGCAATGAAATCTGAAAGTGAAAAAGAAAGAATGAGAGCAAATCTGTTAAGGGCTGTTTCACATGACTTAAGAACACCTCTGACAACAATTTACGGTTCGGCCTCAACACTTATTGAAAACAGAACGACACTTACAGACGATGAGCAGATTAAAATACTTAATGGAATAAAAGAAGATTCTGACTGGCTTGTTCGAATGGTTGAAAATCTTCTCTCAATAACACGAATTGACAGCGGCAGTGTCAAAGTACTTAAAACACCAACGGTACTTGAAGAACTGATTGACTCTGTCATTATAAAATTCAAAAAAAGATATCCTGAACAGACAATTCATCTTGATTTACCTGATGAAATAGTTCTTATACCAATGGACGCAATGCTTATTGAGCAGGTTATTATTAACATTCTTGAAAATGCAGTGCAGCATGCCAAAGGAATGAAAAATCTGACATTACGCGTGTTTACAATTGGCAGACAGGCAATTTTTGAAATTAAAGATGATGGCTGTGGAATCCCAAAAGATAGAATGCCTCATATTTTTACAGGCTATTTTGACAATAATGAAACACCTTCTGACGGTCAGAAACATAATACCGGAATCGGACTTTCCGTATGGGCTACAATTAT
>CAJJNI010000104.1 GCA_905193085.1 uncultured Lachnospiraceae bacterium
TGTAAGATTCTTTCCACCTAATGACTTAAAGCAGCTTTTACTTCCACTTTCTATAGTTACATTACCGGATGCTTCCACTTCTATTCCAGGAGCACTTGCTTCACTACCATAATTAACCCCGACAGCCCCACAGCTGATTGACGCTTCACCACCCGCTGTAAGATTACTGCTATTCTGAATTTTTATATCAGAAAAATCATCCAATGTATCTGTACTTAATTTAGAATTTCCGGAAATTGTAAGATTCTTTCCACCTAATGACTTAAAGCAGCTTTTACTTCCACTTTCTATATTTACATTTCCGGATGCTTCCACTTCTATTCCAGGAGCACTTACCTGACTGCTTGCAATTGTGACTGCTCCACTGCTGATGGATGCTTCACCGCTTACTGTCATATTACCGCCCCTCACTACTTCTATATCTCCAAGATTACCTAATGTATCTGTGCTTAAATCAGAAGTTTGTGAAACTGTAAGTTTCTTTCCAGATAACGATTTTACAAAACTTTTAGCACCGCTGACAAAATCTATGTTCCCTTCAACATCAAGTTCAACACCTGGAGCACTCACGATTGCCCCATATTGAGTTTTAACAGTGCTACAACTTACAGTAAATTCTTTTTCTGAGCTTAAACATCCATTATTATACAAGTATAAATCATTTAAACTTTCTAATTTATCAACATTCAATTTTGCATTATTATATACCGTAAGATTGTTTGTTTTCACAGCCGGTAAAGACAAATTTAATTCAATGCCTATCGCCAGGTTCTGTACTATAGCATTTTTTCCATTTTCAAAACCTGATAAAACAACAACATTAAAAGCATCACCGACAGACTTCATTTCAAATGTAGTGTCTTCTTTGGCCTCTTCCACAACAATAGCTGCTATTGTTACATCTTTGCACATATAAATTGAAGAATTTCCCCGGGCATCCTCATGTATAGTACGATTATCCATATCGTAACATATATATGCCCGATTATTATCCGTCAGTTTTTCAGGATTATTCTGCTCCATTTCCTTAAATGTTTCAGCAGTATATGTACCTATGGCATATCCGCCATCACCAATCCACAAATCACCGTCCGGTACTGACACAGTTGCTTCAATACTTGCATCATCATTGCTTATAATACTTCCGGGTCCTGATACTGCAATACCGGAAGTTGTCTCTATACTCATTTCTAACGGTCCCGGTTCCAGACGAAAACATGTATTTTCATTTAAACTATATTTAAACTCATAACTTCCATCTTCCAATTCTTCTACTGATTCAATACTATCAGCAGAAATCTTATTCCATTTTCCGGTCACTTCATCATATTCCTGCAGTTCAGTAAGATATCTGCCGGCTAAAGGATTACTTCCACCAATCGTAACAGTCAATTTTTTACATTCACCATCTGTAGTATCTGCTGATGCCGGAAATGCTATAGTTCCAAATATCATACAAACACTTAATGTTGCTGTAAGAAATCGTTTAAAGTTTTTTCTTTTTGTTTTTTTCTTCATATTTACCTGCCTTTCTTTTATTAACTGTGAATATCATTGTATATATCCCCTATTCAATATACACAATAACAGTATACTTGAATGTATAATCTATTTCAATCAAACATGCTTAAAAGACATTTAATTGCGCTAAAAGGCATAAAAAGATGATAAAATACATAAAAATACCCCTATATTGAATACATTACAACAACTTCAGCTTATAAAACTGACAGTTTGTAAAATTTCAATATAGGGGCTTAATTATTTCTAACTAAAATAACAAACAGGAAATTCATAATCCTTTATTGCCACTTTTTGGTAGATATATTCATTATTTCGCAAAATCCGCTACTCTGGATTCACGAATAAGATTAACTTTAATCTGACCCGGATATTCTAAATCAGCTTCTATCTGTTTAGATATATCTCTGGCCAACAAAATCATATCTTCGTCACTTACCTGCTCAGGAACTACCATGACACGAATCTCTCTACCTGCCTGAATTGCAAAAGATTTCTCAACTCCTTTAAATGAGTTAGCAATATCTTCTAATTGTTTAAGTCGGTTAGTATAAGTCTCTAATACTTCTCTTCTTGCACCAGGTCTAGCCGCTGAAATAGCATCAGCTGCCTGTATAATACATGCAATTAATGACTGCGGTTCCACATCTCCATGATGTGCTTCTACAGCATTTATAACAATAGCAGATTCCTTATACTTCCTACATAAATCAACACCCAACTGAATATGTGAACCTTCCATCTCATGGTCAACAGCTTTTCCAATATCATGCAACAAACCGGCTCTTTTTGCTATACGCACATCGAGTCCTAATTCTGCTGCTAATAAACCAGATAAATGCGCCACTTCAATGGAATGTCTCAAAACATTCTGTCCATAACTTGTTCTAAATTTCATCTTACCTAACAAACGGACAAGTTCAGGATGAATACCATGTACTCCTACTTCTAAAGTTGCAGCCTCTCCTTCTTCCTGGATCATAACTTCAACTTCTTTCTGGGCTTTTTCAACCATTTCTTCAATGCGTGCCGGATGAATTCTTCCGTCCACAATAAGCTTTTCCAATGCAATTCTTGCTACTTCACGACGAATAGGATCAAAAGCAGATAAAACTACTGCTTCCGGCGTATCATCAATAATTAAATCAACACCTGTCATCATTTCAAGAGTTCTGATATTTCTTCCCTCTCTACCAATAATTCTACCCTTCATCTCGTCATTTGGAAGTTGAACAACTGAAATAGTTGTCTCAGATACATGATCAGCAGCACATTTCTGTATTGCTGTTACTACATATTCCTTTGCTTTTTTCTCTGCATCTTCTTTAGCCTTGGTTGTAAGTTCTTTTACTAACTTGGCAGTATCATGTTTCACATCATCCTCGACTGTTTTTAAAAGAATTTCTTTAGCCTGTTCAGATGTAAAACCGGAGATTCTTTCAAGTTCCTGCACACTTTTATCGTGAAGATTCTGAACTTCCTTCTTCATCTTTGAAAGTTCTTCCTCTTTTGCTGAAAAACTTGCTTCTCGCTTTTCAATTGCTTCTGCTTTCTTATCAAGAGCTTCTTCTTTTGAAATTACACGACGTTCATAATTTTGAATTTCTGCACGACGCTCTCTGGATTCCCTTTCCAACTCATTCTTAGTCTTTATGGACTCTTCTTTTGCTTCAAGCAAAGCTTCTCTTTTCTTTGTCTCAGCAGTCTTAACAGCTTCATCGATTATCTCTCTCGCTTTTTCTTCCGCATTTCCAAGCTTGTCCTCGACAACTTTCTTGCGATAAGTTATAGCTGTAAAAAATGAAACCGGAATTGCAATCACAAGCGTAACAACTACTGCAATTACGATACCAAGCACAGGAGCACCTCCTTGTATTAAATTTTCATTGTACACGATATATATAATATACCAAACTACAACACATCTATTTTATACTTTTTACATAATTTTGTCAAGGCACTTACATAATTGTTGTTACTATGTGTATAAAATCTTCATTTCTGTTAATTAATCGATATTTAACTGCTTCATATATCTGCTTATATCGTCAAAATTAAACCCTTTTGACATTAAATAACGGTATGTTTTTTGAATATCTTTATCAGTAACAGTATCTAAATTTCTAAATCTTTTATCTATAAGTTTTGAAATAAGTCTGTCTTTTTCATAATCAACATCTATCTCGTACTTAATTTTCTCATATGCATTTTGCACAGTATCTTTATCTATTCCTTTTCTGCAAAGCTCAAGCTGCAACTGCCTGATACTTTTCTTCTTACAACCACATCTTAAATATTGCATTGCATATCTTTCATCATTGATGTAATTATAACTTTCAACATAATCTATTGCATCTTCAATTACTATATCCGGATATTCATTCTGCTTTAACTTATCCGTAAGCTGCTTCTTCGTATACTCTCTTTTTTCCAGTATATGTAATGCCCGAAGTCTTGCACGTCTAACAAGAATATCATTAATAATATAATAATAAACTTCTTCATCTATTTCACTGTTATGTTTTAAATTAAGCTTTCTTATTTCACCCTTATATAATACAAGTTTAAAATAACCGTCTATATAAATGCGGCACTTTTTATTATTTATCTCTTCTATTCCTGTTACTGTCATATCTGCACCTTTTAATTTGCTGCATTTTCTGCAAAAGTTTTATTTATAACAATTTACTGTACTTTCTACATCTACAGTTTGTTATTAAAGATTTGCTGTATTTTCTACATCCAAAGTTTTATTTTAATAATTTACTGTATTTTCTATATCTACATTTTTCTTGTTAATGTTTCACTGTATTTTCTACACCGCAGTTTTAATTTTATTATTTTTCTGTTTCTTCTGCTTCAGCAGCCTTCTTACTGATGTTATCCTCAACAACATCTGTTTCCTCAAGACCATACTCTACACGGACTTTATGTTCTACATCACTCATAATATCCGGGTGTTCTCTTAAAAACTGCTTGGCATTCTCACGACCCTGACCTATCTTATCTCCATTATAAGCATACCACGCACCTGATTTCTGTATAACATTACAGTTGGCTGCCAAATCAAGTATATCGCCTTCTCTTGAAATTCCCTGTCCAAACATTATATCAAATTCAGCTTCTTTAAACGGAGGTGCAATTTTGTTCTTAACTACTTTTATTCTTGTTCTGTTTCCAATAACTTCTCCAGCCTGTTTAAGTGTCTCTATTTTTCTTACATCAAGACGCACTGATGAATAGAATTTAAGTGCACGGCCGCCTGTTGTTACCTCCGGATTACCGAACATAACTCCAACTTTCTCTCTAAGCTGGTTGATAAATATAACTATACACTTTGAATGATTAACTGCACCTATAAGCTTACGAAGTGCCTGTGACATTAGACGTGCCTGAAGACCTACATGTGAATCACCCATATCGCCCTCTATCTCTGCCTTTGGAACTAAAGCAGCAACTGAATCGACAATTATTATGTCAACAGCACCTGAGCGAACCATTGTCTCTGTAATCTCCAAAGCCTGTTCACCATTATCAGGCTGTGATATGTACAGATTATCTATATCAACACCTATCTTTTTGGCATAAACAGGGTCAAGTGCATGCTCTGCATCTATAAAGCTTGCAATACCGCCTCTTTTCTGCACCTCGGCAACCATATGAAGGGCAACTGTTGTCTTACCACTTGATTCAGGTCCAAATACTTCCACAATCCTTCCCTTAGGAATTCCACCAAGTCCCAAAGCTATATCAAGACTCAGCGAACCTGTTGGAACTGTCTCAACATTTAACTTGCTCTGATCCCCCAGCTTCATTACTGAACCTTTACCAAAGTCCTTCTCTATTTTTGAAAGCGCACTCTCAAGTGCTTTTGCCTTATCTTCCTGCATTAAATAATCCTCCTTAATTAAGCTCATCACCGAACGGATGTTTGTTGTATATATAATATTACACTTTTTTATAAAAGTCAATATACCTCAGTTAAAAAATCGAACATTTGTTTATTTTTTCTTTTTCATTCATGTTAATTAAATTTAACTATCCACATTGTATAAAAAAAGGATATGAAATTTGTCTACATTTGACAAAATACATATCCTTTTATATGTGTATATATTTTTAATTTTTATCTGTAAATTATATCGTGTCTTCCAGGACCATTTGAAATCATTGTAATTGGGAATCCAATATGTTTTTCAACAAATTCAATGTATTTACGGCAATTTTCCGGTAAATCTTCAAATTTCTTAATACCACGAATATCTGTTTTCCAGCCAGGAAGAACTTCAAGTACAGGCTTTGCCTTCTCTAACTGTGCAGTTGTAGGAAATTCTGTTGTTACTTTTCCGTTTATTTCATATCCTGTGCAGACAGGTATTTCATCAAGATAACCAAGTACATCAAGTACAGTAAATGCAACATCTGTTGTTCCCTGAATACGACAACCGTATTTAGAAGCTACACAGTCAAACCATCCCATTCTTCTTGGACGACCTGTTGTTGCTCCGAATTCACCGCCATCTCCGCCACGTTTTCTTAATTCATCTGCTTCTTCTCCAAATATTTCACTGACAAATGCACCTGCACCTACAGCACTTGAATAAGCCTTGCAGACTGTAATTATCTTCTTGATTTCATATGGTGGAATTCCTGCACCGATAGCACCGTAAGCTGCTAATGTTGATGATGATGTTACCATAGGATAAATTCCATGATCAGGGTCTTTAAGAGAACCTAACTGTCCTTCAAGAAGTATTTCTTTTCCATCTTTGATTGCATTCCACAAAAATTCTGATACATTGCATACATATGGCGCAATCATATCTTTGTATTCCATAAGCTCATTGTATATTTCCTGTGGATTCAAAGCCGGTTTGTGATAAAGATGCTCAAGTGTTACATTCTTTGTCTCACAAATTCTTTCAACTTTATCCATAAGACCATCATTATCAAATAATTCACTTACCTGAAAACCAATTTTTGCATATTTATCTGAATAAAATGGTGCTATTCCGGATTTAGTTGAACCAAATGAATTTTTCCCAAGTCTTTCTTCTTCATACTGGTCAAAAAGTACATGATATGACATTACCATCTGTGCACGATCTGACACTAATATTTTTGGTTCCGGTACACCCTTGTCTGTTATTGATTTAATTTCATTAAATAAAACAGGAACATTAAGTGCAACACCATTTCCAATAATACTTGTTGTATGATTATAAAATACACCTGATGGAAGTGTATGCAGTGCAAATTTACCATAATCATTTACGATAGTATGGCCTGCATTAGCACCACCCTGAAAACGCACGATAATATCTGCATTTTCAGCAAGCATATCTGTAATCTTACCTTTTCCTTCGTCACCCCAATTGGCACCAACAACCGCTTTAACCATTTTATTTCCTCCTTACTGCCTTCTTTTTTTGAAGACACTATGAATATATATTTCACTGTAAAACATACGAATATATAATACACTTATAATAAGATAAAATCAATAATTATTTTATATTATTTTGTACTTTTTTTCTCAGCATCAAGCTTATTATTTATTGCTATTACAAGAGCATTTATAGAAGCAGTGATGATATCCTGTGCGCTTCCACAACCCCAATAACATTCATTATCAGAATTTTTAATTCCAACATATGCCATTGCATTTGATGAAGAATCTTTTCCCATTGAATGTTCTTCATAACAAAAAATTTCATATGAAATGTCAAATTCTTTCTTTAATGCATTGCTGACTGCATCAAGTCGGCCATTTCCTTCACCACGAATCAATGTTTTTTTAGCATTCTGTACAATAGTTACTTCTGTCTTTATTCCATCTTCCTGTGCAAAATGACTTTCGCTTATCGTAAAATACGGATGGAAATTCATATATTTATCTGCAAAAATCTTATAAATTTCCTCAGGATGCAATTCTTTATGTCCACGGTCTGATACCCCTTTTGCAAGATATCCCATCTGCTCTTTCATTGCCTTAGGAAGATTTATACCATAATTTCTGTTCAAAATATATCCTACTCCGCCTTTACCGGACTGGCTGTTTATTCTGATTACATCTGAATCATATTCTCTTCCAACATCTTTAGGATCAATTGGGAGATAAGGAACTGTCCATTTATCACATTTATTATCTTCACGATACTGCATTCCTTTTGCAATAGCATCCTGATGCGAACCTGAAAATGCTGCGAACACCAATTCACCGGCATAAGGCTGTCTCATTGAAATTTCCATTCCTGTATACTCTTTATAACATTCACATATATGAGGCATATCTGAAAAATCAAGCTCAGGGTCTATTCCCTGTGCAAACATATTTAATGCAAGAGTAATTATATCAACATTACCTGTTCTTTCGCCATTTCCAAAAAGCGTTCCCTCTATACGGTCAGCACCTGCCAGAATACCAAGCTCTGCATCTGAAACTCCACAGCCTCTGTCATTATGAGGGTGTAATGATAAAATAACATTCTCACGATTATGCATATTTTTACTCATATATTCAACCTGGCTTGCAAATACATGAGGAAGAGAATGTTCAACAGTTGCCGGAAGATTTATTATAACCTTCTTATCTGGTGCAGGTTCCCATATATCTATTACTCCGTTTACTACCTCTAATGCATATTCCATCTCTGTTCCTGTAAAGCTCTCAGGACTATACTCAAATAAAAAGTTTCCTTCT
>CAJJNI010000105.1 GCA_905193085.1 uncultured Lachnospiraceae bacterium
ATCAAAAACAGGTTCATCAATGTAGAGAGTGTTACCTTTTTCAGTGTAATGTGCGCATATTGAAATTTCACAGTCAGATTTTTTGGAAGCATCAATAAGTTTTTCGAACATTTGTACATGTATGTAGTCATCACTGTCTACAAAACCAATATAATCTCCCGTTGCAATATCAAGAGCAGCATTTCTTGCACTCGAAAGACCTCCGTTTTCTTTGTGGATTACTTTTATTCGTGAGTCACCAGTTGCATAAGTATCACAGACATCAGAACTTCCATCTGTAGAACCGTCATCAACGAGAATAATTTCAAGATTAGAATATGTCTGTGAAAGAATAGTCTGCATGCATTTATCAATATATGGTTTTACATTATAAACAGGTACAATAACGCTTATTAGATTGTTCATGAAGTGTCCCCTTTAAAATTAATCTTAAATATTTAATCATTTTATTTATTATATATATATCTATCTTATCTATCATTTCATATTTAGAATATTTTTGCAATAAATATAACAAAACTTTTATTATTTATGATACTAATGTCAAAAGCTCTTTTGTCTGTATGAGCCTGCCAATATATATAAAATGTCCTGTTGCCTTAAATGTATAATTCGATTATAATTATCAATAACAGATTTAATACTATGCGATAAAGGAAGATATTTATGAAAGATTTTAAAGTGATTGAAGTAAAGAGAAGTATTTTTGAAGATAATGACGCAGATGCAGCCTCACTTAGAGCTGAACTTAAGAGCGAGCATACTTTTTTGCTTAATTTAATGTCATCACCGGGAGCAGGCAAGACAACAACTTTAAAAAGGACTATAGAATTATTGAAAGATGAAATGAAAATAGGTGTTATGGAGGCAGATATAGATTCTGATGTTGACGCTGCGGCAATATCAGATACCGGAGTGCGGGCTATACAGATTCATACAGGCGGAATGTGTCATCTTGATGCTGACATGACAAGACAGGGAATAAAAGAATTTGGCACAAAAGACTTAGATTTGGTTGTACTTGAAAATGTCGGAAACCTTGTATGTCCTGCAGAATTTGATACGGGAAGCTGCAAAAATGCAATGATTCTCTCTGTTCCGGAGGGTGATGATAAACCATTAAAATATCCGTTAATGTTTTCAATATGTGATGTTGTGCTTATAAATAAAACAGATGTTCTGCCATATTTTGATTTTGATATGGATAAATGCCGCGAATATATCAGGGCAAGAAATGAAAAAGCTAAAGTAATTCCAATATCCGCAAAAGAGGGTGAGGGCTTTGAAGAGTGGATTAGCTGGTTAAGAGAAGAAGTAAATAAGTGGAATGGGTAAACATAAAAATAAATTTAGGAGGAACTTT
Source organism: uncultured Lachnospiraceae bacterium (assembly GCA_905193085.1). Taxonomy (GTDB): domain Bacteria; phylum Bacillota; class Clostridia; order Lachnospirales; family Lachnospiraceae; genus CAJJNI01. The sequence continues at coordinate 1,364 of CAJJNI010000105.1, forward strand.
TATGGCAGATAAATTATTTGAAAATCCAAATCCGGACGCACCTTTTCGCGAGCCGGTTGCGAAACTTGCAAAGCTTGTAACAGACAGAATACCTGTAGTTCTTGGAATGGAGAAGATTACAAAAGATTCTCCGGAGTATATCGGACTTGCTGCCCTTTGTACTGATGAGATGGCAGAAATTGCTTTAAAAATGGGCAAGAGAAAACCAAGAACTTTAGATGATATGGTTAAGCTTACAGGAAAAGACAGAAATTATCTTGAAGATATTTTACAGCAGATGGCTGTAAATGGCGTTATAGAATATAACTGGGAAAATAAAGACAGGGTTAAACAATACATATTGCCAATGTTTGTTCCAGGAAGTGCCGAATTTGCAAATATGAACGAGGATATATTAAATGAGCACCCGGAAATGGGAAGATTCTTTGAGAGAATGAGCAGACTTCCGCTTGAAAAGGTTACACCTATGGTGCCGCCAGGAGGTGCCGGGATAGGTATGCATGTTATACCAGTTGAAGCCGCAATTAATATGGAAAATAAATCAGTTTCAGTAGAGCATATTTCCCACTGGCTTGACAAATATGACGGAAAATATGCGGCAAGTCCTTGTTCATGCCGCCGTTCAAGAAAGACTTTTGATGAAGGCTGTGCTGATGACACAGAAGGCTGGTGTATTGCGGTTGGCGATATGGCAGATTATGTAGTTGAGACTAATAAGGGCGGAAGATACATAACAAGGGAAGAAGCTCTTGACATAATGAAGAAGGCAGAGGACAATGGTTTTGTCCATCAGATTACAAATATAGACGGAGAAGACAAAATTTTTGCAATCTGTAATTGTAATGTAAATGTTTGTTACGCATTAAGAACGTCGCAGTTGTTTAACACGCCTAACATGTCACGCTCAGCATATGTGGCAAAGGTAACAGAAGAGAATTGTGTTGCATGTGGAAGATGCGTTGAATACTGTCCGGCAGGGGCAGTTAAACTTGGACAAAAATTGTGCAAATCAGATGGAACTAAAGTAAGTTATCCAAAACAGGTTCTCCCATCAGAAGCAAAATGGGGACCACATATGTGGACAGAGGATTATCGTGATAAGAACAGGATAAACTGTTATGATACAGGTACTTCACCATGTAAAACCGCATGTCCTGCACATATTGCGGTACAGGGTTATTTGAAGATGGCGGCACAGGGCAGATATAAAGATGCACTTGCACTTATCAAGAAAGAAAATCCATTCCCGGCAGTGTGCGGAAGAATATGCAACAGAAGATGTGAAGATGCATGTACAAGAGGTACAATAGATGAAGCAGTTGCAATAGATGAAGTTAAGAGATTTATTGCTCAGTGTGACTTAGATGAGACTAACAGATACATACCTGAGAAAGTAGTGCCATCACTTAAAGGTGAATTTAATGAAAAAGTGGCAATTATAGGTGCAGGTCCGGCAGGCTTAAGCTGTGCATTTTATCTTGCGCAGAAAGGATATCACCCTACAGTATTTGAAAAAAATGAAAGAGCAGGAGGTATGTTAGTATATGGAATACCGTCATTTAAGCTTGAAAAAGATGTCGTTGAGGCTGAAATTGACATAATAAAAGCTATGGGTGTAGAAATTAAGACGGGTATAGAAGTTGGAAAAGATATAACTTTAGACGAACTTCGCAGTCAGGGATATAAGGCATTTTATATCGCAATTGGCTGTCAGGGTTCAAGAAAAGCCGGAATTGAAGGCGAAGATGCAGAAGGTGTAATGAGTGCGGTTGAGCTTTTAAGAAATGCCGCCGATAATGAAAATTATAAAACAGAAGGAAAAGTTGTAGTTGTAGGTGGTGGAAATGTTGCAATAGATGTTGCAAGAACAAGTATCCGCTGTGACGCATCATCAGTTGAAATGTTCTGCCTTGAACAGAGAAATGAAATGCCGGCATCAGAAGAAGAAATTGAAGAAGCCTTAGATGAGGGTGCAGTCATAAACTGTGGCTGGGGTCCAAAAGAAATTATTACTGAAAATAATAAAGTTAAAGCAATTGTATTCAAAAAATGTATTTCAGTAAAAGATGAGAACAATCGTTTTAATCCAAAATATGATGAAAATGATACAATGACTGTTAAGTGCGACCATGTATTTTTAAGTATCGGTCAGAGTGTTATGTGGGGCAGTCTTTTAGATGGCAGCAAAGTTGATTTGGGACGTGGAAATCTTGCAACAGCAGATTCACTTACATATCAGACATCACAGCCGGATATTTTTGTCGGTGGTGATGTTTATACAGGACCTAAATTTGCAATAGATGCAATTGCAGCCGGAAAAGAAGGCGCAGTTTCAATTCACAGATTTGTCCAGCCACACAGCAGTCTTACAATTGGAAGAAACAGAAGAGATTTTGTTGAACTTGATAAAAATAATATATTAGTTGAGAGTTATGACAATTCATCAAGACAGCTGCCGCCAAAGAACAATCCTGATAAGAAATCATTCCGGGATACATCAAAATGTTTTACAGAAGAACAGGTAAAAATAGAAACCTCAAGATGCTTAGGCTGTGGTGCTTCGGTAGTTGATACTAACAGATGTATCGGTTGTGGAATATGTACTACAAAATGTGAATTTGATGCGATTCATTTGTACAGGGATAATCCTGACTGCAGTACAATGAGAAAGAGTGAAGATAAGCTTAAGTATATTTTACCGTATGGAGCAAAACAGGCAATAAAGATTAAGTTTACTAAGAAAAAGTAAGTTTTGGAGGTAAATATTATATGCATGAACTTGGAGTAGTGTTTCATGTAATAAAGATGGTAGAGGAAGTTGCAGAAGAAAACAGCCTGTCGCAGATAGAATCAGTAACACTTCAGATAGGTGAGGTATCAGGGATAATAGATGAATATCTCAAAAAATGCTGGAAATGGGCAGTTGCAAAGAAAAGCGATATTTTAAAAGAAACATCACTTATTATAGAAGATATTCCTGCAATAACATACTGTGAAGATTGCGCAAAGACATATGAGACCGTAAAATATGCAAAAATATGTCCTTACTGTGGAAGTGAACATACATATTTAGAGCAGGGAAATGAGTTCCTGATAAAAGAAATTACAGCACTGTAACTGTAAATGAGAAAAAAAATCATAAAATTATATTGTAAGTGAGAAAATTTTCTGTTAAAATCAAGATGTTAGTTTTGACTAACATCTTGATTTTTTTTTACGCAGAAAGTGAGTCAAAAAATTTTACAAATTAAGACTAAGATGACTGCTGCGATAACTTGTAAATTTTAGCTGTGTTGATTACATAATGTTACCCGGGGTTTTTTACTGGGAAAATATATATGATAATGAATTGTATTATGGAGAAATAATGAAAAAAAATGATTTGATTTTAATTGTAGGCATTTTACTTATTGCCTTTTTTAGTTTTGTCATAATTTATTTTTCAGGAAGAAGCACTGGAAGCAGTATAAAAATAAGTGTTGATGGAAAATCATATGGAACATATTCGCTTGATGAAGATAATGAAATAGAAATAAAGACGGAATATGGAAATAATGTTGTAACGATAAAAGACGGAGTGGCATATATGTCTGATGCAGACTGTCCGGATAAATATTGTATGAGACAGGGCAAAATAAACCATATGAAAGAGAATATAGTCTGTCTTCCTCATAAAGTTATTGTTGAGGTAACGCAGTCTTCAAATGAAGATTCACAGGTAGACATAGTTTCAAAATAGGAGAAAAAAAGATGAGCAAAAGAGTTGCTAAATGTGGACTGCTCATTGCATTGGCAATGGTATTTAGTTATGTAGAAGTATTGATTCCGTTTAATTTCGGAATACCGGGAATTAAGTTAGGATTAGCTAACTTAATTGTTGTAGTCGGTTTTTATTCAATGAAAACAACAGATGTAATTGCAGTTTCACTTGTAAGGATATTTTTAAGCGGCCTGCTGTTTGGAAATCTTATGTCGATTTTATATAGTCTGTCTGGAGGAATATTAAGCATAATTGTAATGCTGTTATTAAAAAGATTACATAAATTTTCTATAGTCGGGGTAAGCATAGCCGGAGGAGTTTTCCACAATATCGGACAGATTATTGTGGCAATGCTCATTCTTGAAAATTTTGCTGTGGCAGTATATCTGCCGCCGCTTCTCATAGCCGGAACAATAACAGGTATGCTTATAGGAATACTTGCAATGAGAATGCTTCCGGTTATAAAAAAAGTCATGCAGTAGAACAACAAGGAGATTTTTATAAATGCGTAAAGAAATAATTTTACTGGCTGCCGGAGTTTTATTAATTACAGGCTGTCAAAGTTCAGATAACAACAGTAAAAATGAAAATCAGAATCAAAATCAGAGTCAGAATGAAGTTGGCTCTGAGCAGACGGAGCCTGTTTCAAAAGATTTTTTTGCAATGGATACATATATGAACATTACCGCATATGGCAGTGATACCAATAAAGTAGAACAGGCTGTAGAGCTTGCCGAAAATAAAGTAAACGAGCTTGATAACCTGTTGTCAACAGGAATTGAAACAAGTGAAATAAACAGGCTCAATGAAAACGGACATGGCGAAATGTCGGATACAAGTATGTATCTTCTTGAAGAGTCATTAAAAATTTCCTCAAAGACAGATGGTGCATTTAACCCTGTAATGTATCCTTTAATGGAGTTATGGGGCTTTACTTCACAAAATTATCATGTGGCATCTGATGATGAAATAGCAGCACTATTACCTTTGGTAAATGTAGAAGATATTAAATACGACACGGACAAAAATACAATTGAGTTTAACAAAGAGGGAATGAAAATTGATTTTGGCGGTATAGCAAAAGGTTACACATCTGATGAGGTTGTTAAAATCTTAAAAGATAACGGTATAAAATCCGCATTTATAAGTCTTGGTGGAAATGTCTGGGTGCTTGGAAATAAGACCGATGGAAGTAAGTGGAGAGTCGGAATACAGAATCCGGATAATACAAAAGAAGGCTATCTTGGCATCTTGAGTGTCTGTGACACGGCTGTTATAACATCAGGCGGTTATGAGCGGTATTTCGAGGAAGATGGCAAAGTATATCATCATATTTTAGACCCGAATACAGGAAAACCTGCCGACAGCGGTATCAAATCAGTCACAATAATAAGCCGGAACGGAACTCTTGCAGATGGCCTGTCCACTGCACTGTTTGTCTGTGGGTTAGAAAAAGCATCACAGATATATTGTGACAGCGATAACGAATTCGAGGCAATACTACTGACCCAGGATGATAAAATGTATGTAACAGAAGGAATAACAGACAGTCTGGAAACAGATTATGACTACGAAATTATTCACAAATAAAAAAGGCAGGGTGTTATATGTATAACTTATTAAAAAAAATAAAACCGTATCTTGGTATAATACCTGCAATTATTGTTGCGGTATGTATATGTGTTTCTCTTTCTGAATATGTTCCGGTTGCGGTAAAGAAATTTGCAAACATGAGCAGTAAAGTAGAAGCAGGTTCAGATGAAGGTGAAGGAAGTACAGATAAAGCTTGCAATACATCAGGTGAAGCTTTGCCCGATTCATCTGAAACACCTGAAACTTCTGCTGTTGCGGTGGCTGCTGTATCTGAAAATACAGACAGTGTGACAGATTTAACACTTATATCACAGGGGTTTGAAGATGGAATTTATTATGGAACAGGAAAGGGCTTTTGCGGTGAGATAAAGGTAAGAGTAGAAATAAAAGATGGAAAGATTACCCAGGTTACGATTGTTTTTGCTTCTGATGATTCACAGTTTTTAGACAGGGCAAAGACAATTATTCCTAAGATGATTTCAGCGCAGACTCCTGCGGTAGATGGTGTATCAGGAGCAACATACAGCAGCAGGGGTATAAAGCAGGCTGTTGTCAATGCGCTTAAGGGTGCAGTGAAAAGTGGAGCAATTGATGATGTAATCACGAATATTACAACTGATATTATAAATGATTCTGAACAAAATTCAGATAGTGTAGATATGTATGTTTCTCAAAGACCGGCATCAGATGAAAAGACAGAAAATGAGAAGATAGAAAAATTATCAGATGCGATTTATAAAGATGGTGCATATGAAGGCCGCGGAAATGGTTTTGCCGGAGAAATAAAAGTGCGGGTAGACATAAATAACGGAAAGATTGCCAATATAGAAATATTGCAGTCATCTGACGGAAAAACTTTTATGGAACTTGCAAAGAGTATTTTAAATAAAGTTACTGATTCGCAGAATGTAAAAGTTGATACAGTATCAGGAGCAACATACAGCAGCAGGGGAATAATCGGTGCAATAGCAGATGCCCTTAATAAAGCTGTTATTGATTCTGCAAATGCTCCAAAAACTGACATTGACAACAATGCGACAAAAGAGCCGGTTAAAAGTGCAATTCCGTCAGCTGCGCCACAGCCGACAGCAAGTGGCAATTCACAGATAACAGCGAGTCCGGATAAGAGTGATTCGCCGGTAACATCAAAGCCTGCAAAGAGCAATGAACCTGCAACAGCAGAACCTGCAAAGAGCGATGAACCGGCGACAGCAGAACCTGCAAAGAGCGATGAACCTGCAAAGAGCAATGAGCCTGCGACACCGACTCCTACAGCAACACCTGTTATTGAAGAAGGAAAATTCCCATACAAAGATGGAACTTATTATGGAAGTGGCAGAGGTTTCAGCGGCGATTCAACAGTTGCAATTGAAATCAAAAATAAAAAGATTATAAAAGCACTTCTTATTGAGACGGCAGATGATGAGGCATTCATTTCAAGAGCTGTTGTAATACTTGACAGAATTGTTGCTGAGCAGAATACAAATGTT
>CAJJNI010000106.1 GCA_905193085.1 uncultured Lachnospiraceae bacterium
GTTTCAGGTATTTCGCCAGTATGACGGTTCATTATTTGAATATCAGGATAAAGATGGAAATGATATGGTAGGCATCAGCTTTGGAACATTATCGCTGATGCAATCATGGTTAGAACGCTATGAAAAATATATGGATGAAGTCGAGAAATGTAATGAAATCAAAGATGTGAAAAAACGTGGCGAAGCTCTGTTGAAAGCGGAAGCTGACTTCAATCTTTGGATGGATATTTATCCGGAATCGGAGGCATGGCAGGAACGACTTAGGATTCAGAAGACACATGATGAGGTTATGGATAAGATGGGATTGAATCATAATGAGTAAAATATGTATGCTTGCCTCACCCTTAATATTCATAAAGAAAGGATTATGACAATGACCGAAGACCAATTTTTAAAAACGATGATTGAAACCATTAAATATGATGATTACGAAAAAAAGGAAGAGATGCTAACTATTCTGCGTAATTCCGTTATATACTTTGATAAAACAAGTTCCTTTGCCACAAGATCTTGGCAATGCTGGGAGAATATCGATCTTAGAGTTCCTATTCCCCTTTTAAAAGAAGCAAGGAATTTGCAAAAAAACTTACAAGATATTGCATCTATGGTATATATCGAAACAGATGATTATGATTTTAATCAATTAAATATAAAACCTAAACCTATTGATTTAGATATCGATAATTATAAGGAACATGATGCATTTTTTTCAGAGATTAAAGACACCATTATACAAGGAATCCGCAATGCAAAATATTTGATTTGGTGTGCAGTTGCTTGGATTACTGACGATGATATTTACAATGAATTACTCCAAAAAAGGAACAATGGTATTCAAATACGAATTCTTACTTCCGATGAACCTTCTAACAGTCGATTACTAAAAAACTTATGTGATAATTTTGAAGTAGTAAAAATTCCTCAATGGGGTGAAAACTCCCGGAACAGGATGCATGATAAATTCTGTATTATTGATCTTGAATATGTTATGCATGGCTCATACAATTGGAGTAGAAATGCAATGAGTAACAATGAAACATTAGCTACTGCACTGGATAAAGATTTTGTTAAAAAATTTGCAGATGAATTTATGTTTTTATATAATGCGCACAAACATGATTAAAAGGAGGATACACATATGGATACTATATACACTACTGAATTAGTCGCTTTAGGAGCATCTCTTGCAGAATTAGCAGTAAAGGGCACTGCCACCGCAGTCTCAACAAAAATCAAAGCTATCAGAGATGAAAAGAATACTGATAAAGTTCGTAATACTTATGACGAAATTGTGAGCGAACTACTTTTGGAACGTGACGAAGCAATACGTATTGCACAGTCTTACAAGTCAGAACTTGAAAAAGTTGTTATTAGTGACGAAGATATTCAACACTTACATAATACCGTTTCAAATATACTTGAAATTATTAAATCTATACAAATCGCAAATGCCCTTCCAAAGGGAGAAGATGAAATTGCGAAGGTCAAATCTCAAGTTGAAAGTTATGAACAAATCAAAGAATTAATTAGTGTTGACACACTAAAAACAATGCAATTATTAGGTTTTAACTATAAAGCAGCAATCGGAGAGCCTTTAACAGAAATATGTGCAAATGCGATTTCAAAATTAGGCAATAAAACTACTGTATCTAAACGTAAATAAATATTTTGTACCCAAATCGTACCCAATACCATCTAAAAAATCCCTACAAAGCCCATAAATACAGGCTTTGTAGGGATTTAACCCTTTACTCAAACTCAATCGTTCCCGGTGGTTTACTTGTCAAATCATAAAATACTCTGTTTACCCCGCGCACTTCGTTGATTATTCTGCTCATGACGGTCTGCAATACTTCAAATGGTATCTGTGCTGATTCGGCTGTCATGAAATCTATTGTGTTTACTGCTCTTAGGGCTACAGCGTAATCGTAGGTTCTCTCATCACCCATCACGCCTACCGAACGCATGTTTGTGAGGGCCGCAAAGTATTGGTTTGGCATCCATGAAGGGGCTTCGTTGTTTGCTTTTTTATATTCTTCGACTGCTTTGTCGACCTCACTTCTGTAAATAGCATCGGCGTCCTGTACGATACGGACTTTTTCTGCTGTTACTTCGCCGATGATACGAATGCCAAGACCCGGACCTGGGAATGGCTGACGGAAAACAAGATTTTCCGGAATGCCAAGTTCTAAGCCGGCTTTACGAACCTCGTCTTTGAACAAATCACGAAGCGGTTCTATTATTTCTTTGAAATCTACGAAATCCGGAAGACCGCCCACATTGTGGTGTGATTTTATTACAGCAGATTCGCCGCCAAGACCACTTTCTACTACATCAGGATAAATTGTTCCCTGTGCAAGATAGTCTACAGCACCTATTTTCTTAGCTTCTTCTTCAAATACACGGATAAATTCTTCGCCTATTATTTTACGCTTCTGTTCAGGTTCTGTTACACCGGCAAGCTTGCTGTAGTAACGCTCCTGAGCGTTTACACGAATAAAATTTAAGTCAAACTGACCATTTGGTCCAAATACATTTTCAACTTCATCGCCTTCATCTTTACGAAGAAGACCGTGGTCTACGAAAACACATGTAAGCTGTTTTCCGATTGCTTTTGATAAAAGTCCCGCTGCTACAGAAGAATCAACCCCACCTGATAATGCAAGAAGAACTTTTCCATCTCCGACTTTTTCACGAATAGACTTAATTGACTGCTCTACGAATGAATCCATTCTCCAGTCTCCGGCACAGCCACATATTCCACGGACAAAATTATAAAGCATCTTTGTGCCTTCCTGAGTGTGAAGAACTTCAGGGTGGAACTGAATTGCATATAAATTTTCGGATTTGTTTTCTGCTGCTGCCACAGGGCAGTCTGCTGTATGTGCTACAATTTCAAATCCCGGTGCAGTTTTTGAAATATAGTCAAAATGACTCATCCAGCAAATTGTTGAAGCAGAAACATCTGTAAATAATTTTGAACTGTTATCAACAAAAACCTCTGTTTTTCCATATTCACGAACAGGAGCTTTTTCAACTTTTCCTCCAAGTACATGCTGCATAAGCTGAGCGCCGTAACAAAGTCCAAGTACAGGAATTCCCATTTCAAAAAGTTCTTTTGAACATGTAGGTGAATCAGCTTCATAACAACTGTTAGGACCACCTGTCAAAATAATTCCCTTTGGATTAAGAGCTTTAATCTTAGCCAAATCTGTCTTGTAAGAATAAATCTCACAATAAACATTACATTCTCTGACTCTTCGGGCAACAAGCTGATTGTACTGCCCTCCAAAGTCGATAACAACAACCATTTCTCTTTCCATCTTTAATCTCCATTCTAGTATCTGTTTATATCAGATTTCCACCGCCTGTCGCAGGCACAAATCTTTTTTTGGCAGCTGCCAAAATTATATTTCTAAAAGCACATATATTTCATTATAAAATATATCCAATTTAAAAACAAGTCCTTTAAAAATTCAATTATAATTCATTATTAAAACAACTTATCTCTTATATGTTGTCTAATCTCTTATTAATTTGTATATACATATATTCTAATTTAAATACTTTAAATGAGCATATACAGAAAAATGCACAAAATGACCTCACTTTATTTGCAAATGAAATACATTTTGAGAAATAAAATATAATATATCTTTATAACGCGGACAAAATTGTGCAATTTTTTAAATTTGCTCATTTTAGTTGTGCATGCATATATATTCTAATTTAAATACTTTAAATGAGCATATACAGAAAAATGCACAAAAATAATCTCATTTTGTTTGTAAGTGAAACACATTTTGAGAAATAAAATATAATATGTCTTTATGGCGTAGACAAAATTGTGCAATATTTTAAATTTGCACAGTTACTCATATTTTTCCAAAGTATCCTGCATATTTTTGAAAGTTCCGTCATTTATTGATTCGAGAAGATAGTCCAGTCTTCTCAGCATTTTGCATATACTGATAGAATCTATCTTATTGTTTTCGTAGACATCGGCAACTTCTGCCAAATCTACTACACGTACTTTTCTGTCAGGATAAATTATTACATCTGCAAGCAAATCAATAAATACAAATTCTTCAAGATTGTTGTCGGTATGGCAGTCGCCTATGTCACAGTACCAGTAAATAAGTGAACCGTCGGCTCTGTAAAATTTGCTGATTTTTATTCCCTGTTTTAAGAAAAAACAAGATGTTCCATGACTTAAATCAGGTTTTGGACGGATTGCTTTCCATTTTGTGACAAGTATGTCATTATCATGAAAAATAATTTCATCGTCAAGTTCTATAATTTCTTCCGGTAAATATCTTTTACGAAAAAGTCTCATCTTTTTTCTCCCTTTTTGTATTTTTAACAATTGTTCCCGACTCATTTTTAACAAATTTCTTCTGGGACGCTTTCCTTGAATATAATGCAAGGTCGTAAGCTTCTGTATCCGTTCCCTTTGCAAAACTGCTCGGAGTCGTACCCGTAACTTCTTTAAAAACGCGGTTAAATGTCCTTACATTATCAAATCCGCATGATAATGCAATCTCTGTTATCTTATCTGAAGTATTTTTTAATTTTTCTGCTGCACCTTCAACCCTAAGCATGTTAAGATATGTAACAAAATTTATTCCTGTCATTTTCTTGAAGGTTTTTGAAAAATGACTTTCACTAAAGCCAACCTTTGCTGCCGCATCAGCAAGTGAAATATCCTCCGCAAAATGAACTTCCATATAAGATAAAAGATTCTGAAAATCGTTAAGCTGCTCCATTCTTCTGCTGAGGCTCGGCTTATTCGCGTTACCACGCGGAATATTTCGTTTAAGCAAATACCAGATTTCCCTTAATCTGGATTTAACTACTTCCTTATAATACTTGTCGGTATTTTCAAGTTCTCTCGATATTGATGCAAATAAATTGTCCACTTTTTCAAACAAATCATATTCTTTAAGCTGCCTGCCTGTAACAAACGGAGAAATAAAACATGCAGATTCATACACTGAACTTACAACAGCCGGGTCAAAAATTATAAACTCAAGCACATTGTCCATTGCAGGGGAATCACTATAATGTATATCACCGCTGTCACATATAATCAAATCGCCCGCTTCAGCCATGAAAACATGGTCTGTAACACATATTCTCGCCTGACCGGACCGGACATAGATAAGTTCTATTTCATTATGCCAGTGAGACAAAAAACTTATATCTTCGTACGATGCACACCATACCTTAAAATCTTCCGGATAAGTACGCACTTCATGAAATGCTCTCATATAAATTCAACACTCCCGCAAATGTTTTTGCAATAATAGCAATAAACATCTTTATGATGTTTCATAGTATACCAATTATAACAAAAAATGTCCATATCCTAACAAATATTTTCGTGTTTTTTTTTTACAGTTATATTATAATGGGTAATAGGTAATTGTGTACATCCTTTACATGAAAAGTTCACTTATTTTTGACAATTTGCACCAAATTTTATCAAAAATAGCTGTTATATTACACTTATTAAGGTAATAAGGATTTACACTGTACAATGTATGGCTTAGCCATGCACGAATCAAAAATAAAACTAAACTCAGGAGGTATTACAAATGGCAGAAAACAGACTTATTGGTGATTACCCGGTAATTGGTATCCGTCCTATTATCGACGCAAGAAGAGGTATCCTTGATGTTCGTGGTTCACTTGAGGAACAGACAATGGGGTTGGCAAAAGCGGCTGCAGATTTGTTCCGTAATAATTTAAAATATTCAAATGGTGAACCTGTTAAAGTTGTAATTTCAGATACAACTATCGGTCGTGTTGCAGAAGCTGCAGCATGTGCAAAACAGTTCAAAAAAGAAGGCGTAGACATTACTCTTTCAGTAACTCCTTGCTGGTGCTATGGTTCTGAGACAATGGACATGGACCCGACTACAATCAAAGGTGTCTGGGGATTTAATGCAACAGAAAGACCGGGCGCTGTATATTTAGCAGCAGTTCTTGCCGCACATGCACAGAAGGGACTTCCTGCATTTGGTATTTACGGTGAAGATGTTAAAGATGCAGATGACATGGTTATGCCAGAAGATGTTAAAGAGAAATTGTTAAGATTTGGCCGTGCTGCAGTAGCTGCTGCAACAATGCGTGGCAAATCATACTTACAGATTGGTTCTATCTGTATGGGTATTGCAGGTTCTATCGTAAATCCGGAATTCTTTGAAGAATATCTTGGTATGCGTGTTGAATCAGTAGATGAAGTTGAAATTCTCCGTCGTATGGAAGAAGGAATTTATGACGAAGAAGAATACAAGAAAGCTCTTGCATGGACAAAAGAACATTGTCCTGAAGGATTTGACAAGAACCCTGATTATGCACAGAAGAGTCGTGAAGAAAAGGATAAAGACTGGGAATTCACAGTTAAGATGATGTGTATCGTTAAAGACCTTCTTAATGGAAATGACAAGCTTCCTAAGGGACGCGAAGAAGAAATGGTTGGACACAATGCAATCGCAGCTGGTTTCCAGGGTCAGAGACAGTGGACAGACCACTGGCCAAATGCTGACTTTACAGAAGCTATGCTTAATACTTCATTTGACTGGAATGGTGCAAGAGAGCCATATGTATTCGCTACAGAAAATGATACATTAAATGCTGTAGGAATGTTATTCAATAAATTACTTACTAACAAATCACAGATGTTTGCAGATGTACGTACATGCTGGAACAGTGAATCAGTTAAACGAGTAACAGGTTATGACTTAGAAGGAAAGGCTAAAGATGCTAACGGTATCATTCATCTTATCAACTCAGGGGCATGCTGCTTAGACGCATGTGGTCAGGTTAAAGATGAAAACGGTAACTCAGTTATCAAACCATTCTATGACATGACAGAAAAAGACATTGATGCATGTCTTAATGCTACAACATGGATGCCTGCAGATAACGGATACTTCCGTGGCGGCGGATATTCTTCAAGATTTGTAACTAAAGCAGAAATGCCTGCAACAATGGTTCGTCTTAATATCGTAAAAGGTCTTGGACCTGTACTTCAGTTAGTTGAAGGCTGGACAGTTGCACTTCCTGACGAAGTAACTGATACATTATGGAAGAGAACAGACTACACATGGCCATGTACATGGTTTACACCAAGATGTACAGGCGAAGGTGCTTTCGCAAGTGCTTACGATGTAATGAACAATTGGGGCGCTAACCACGGTGCAATCAGCTATGGACATATCGGTGCTGACTTAATTACTCTTTGTTCAATTCTTCGTATTCCTGTATGTATGCACAATGTTCCAGAAGAGAAAATCTTCAGACCTGCATGCTGGAATGCATTCGGAATGGATAAAGAAGGACAGGATTACAGAGCATGTGCTACATATGGTCCTATGTATAAATAATTCATATAACTAATGTTTATAACAAGCATTTAACAATTAAACTACAAATATAAAAACATTTAACAATTAAACGACAAACCGGGCAGGAAGTAAATAAAATATTATTTACCACCTGCCCGGTTTAATTTACGCAAACACCAAATCAAAGTACATACCTGCCCAAAGCCTCAAAAAGCAATATGTCTATACAAAACCTAAGTTTTAAATTCACATTTCCTAACATTTAAACATTTTTTAATTAAAAACCAACTGAAACCACTTCAAAATCATACATCACACACTCGCTACCCAAGTGCAACATCTAATACCATCATCAGTACGAAGCCTACTGCCGCACCTATAGTTCCTAAATCTGAATGTTTTCCTGACTGGGTCTGTGGAATCAGTTCCTCCACCACAACATAAAACATTGCACCTGCCGCAAAAGATAATAAGTATGGTAAAATTGCTGTCATCTGTTTTGCAAGTAAAATTGTGACGATTGCACCGACAGGCTCTACTACACCCGATAAGACACCTCCAACAAATGATTTTGGTTTAGACATGCCTTCCGCACATAGTGGCATTGAAATAATTGCTCCTTCCGGAATATTCTGTATTGCAATTCCAAGAGCAAGTGTAAATGCTGAAGCAAGTGTCACTCCGGTGTTTCCCATAAGAGCTCCGGCAAAAGTAACTCCGACTGCCATTCCCTCAGGAAGATTGTGTAATGCTACCGCAAATACAAGCATTGTTGTTCTTGAAAGCTTAGTTTTCACGCCTTCAGGACTGTCACTGTTTCTGTGAAGATGTGGTATAATACTGTCAA
>CAJJNI010000107.1 GCA_905193085.1 uncultured Lachnospiraceae bacterium
CACTTTTAAATAATTCATTATTAAATGGAATAAAAAAAGAAGTTTTATCGAAATTAAAATATATCCTCTGAACACCACGATATAGTGGCAAATTGATTTTATCTCTAAGATAATTAGCAAGAACTTTTGAATATATAACTGCATTAGTCTGTTTTTTACTTATTTTAAAATTATACCCCGGTGAAAATATTATTCCCTCATCATTTTCAGAAAAATCAAACCCCTCTATATGATTTTGAAATATAATATCCGACATATCTTTATCAAACATTATATATCTTTCATATACACTAATTTTCAATGTCTTTAGAAGTCTTTCATCTAAAGTCCATTTTTTTGCTTTTTTAAATCTTTTCATTAAAATCCCCCTTTTATTTTTTCATAATGTTTTTTATTTACAGACAAAATGATGTTATTTTTGTACATTTTTCTGTATTTACTCATTTATAGTTATCAGCATAATACCCCTCGTAATTTTATTTTTCTTTATTTTTGAAAAGTGAATTTGTCATTAAAAACAAATTCACTTTTCAATTATATACACAATACCTTATTTATCAAACATCTCTTTCATCTTTTCGCCGACTTTTTCGCCAAAACCTTTTTTCTTCTCATGTTTTGTAGATTCGGCTGAGCGATTTAATGAATCACCTGTAGCTTCGTCAAACTTTCTTAAAAGCTCTTTCTGTTCTTCATTAAGTTTGGTTGGAACCTGTACTATAAGAGTTACATAGTGGTCTCCTCTTACCTGATTGTTTCTAAGAGAAGGAACACCTTTTCCTTTAAGACGGACTCTTGTATCTGTCTGTGTTCCCGGCTTAACTTCATATATTACATCACCGTCAACAGTAGAAATTCTGACTTCACCACCTAAAGTTGCTACTGCAAATGAGATAGGTGCATTTGAATAAATATTGTAATCCTGTCTTCTGAATATAGGATCACTTGATACAGAAACTTCTACTAATAAGTCTCCTCTTGGTCCTCCGTTAATGCCCGGCTCACCTTTATCACGAATTCTGATACTCTGTCCATTGTCAATTCCGGCAGGAATTGATACCTGTATTTTCTTTCTTCGCTGAATATAACCTGTACCATAACAATCAGGACATTTTTCTTTTACAACTTTACCTGTACCGTTACAGTCAGGACATGCCTGAACATTTCTTACCATACCAAACAGTGACTGCTGTGTAAATACAACCTGGCCTTTACCGCCACATTTAGTACATGTAACAGGACTTGTTCCCGGTTTTGCTCCTGTACCTTTACACTTTTCACATGTTTCTTTTAAATTCAGATTAAGCTCTTTTTCACAGCCAAAGACTGCCTCTTTAAAAGTAATTCTTACTGATGTACGAACATTGGCACCTTTCATAGGACCATTATTGGACCTGCGGCGACCTCCACCGCCAAAAAAGTCTCCAAATATATCTCCAAATATATCTCCAAAATCTGCACCATTAAAGTCAAAGCCTCCGGCTCCGCCTGCTCCACCTTCAAATGCTGCATGACCGAACTGGTCATACTGTCTTCGCTTTTCAGCATCACTTAAAACGGCATATGCTTCTGAAGCTTCCTTAAATTTCTTCTCAGCCTCTGCATTTCCAGGATTCATATCCGGATGGTATTTTTTTGCAAGCTTTCTGTAAGCTTTTTTTATCGCAGCCTCATCAGCATTTTTTTCTACTCCTAAGACTTCATAATAATCTCTCTTGTCTGCCATTGTAATATCCCTTCCTTACAACGATAGGGACACATTGAAAGTCAACGCGCCCCTTTCTGCTGCAAAACAGTTTTTATTTCTTTTTAATTACACTTCCTTAAAATCACCATCTACAATATCATCATCTGGCTGAGTGTAAGCTCCACCCATGTCAGGACCTGCACCTGCTCCCATATCAGGACCGGCAGCTCCTGCAGCCTGTGACTGCTCATAAACTTTTGCAAATAATTTCTGTGCACTTTCCATAAGTTTTTCTTTTGCAGATTTGATTTCATCAATCTGAGTATCTGTCATTTCTTCTGGATTAGAGTTAGCAAGCAAATCTTTTAATACCTGAATATCTGCTTCTACTGCTGATTTATCGTTAGGGTCTAATTTATCTCCAACTTCTTCCATTGCTTTTTCTGTCTGGAATACCATAGAATCAGCATCATTTCTTGTATCAATAGCATCTTTTCTCTTCTTATCCTGAGCTTCATATTCAGCGGCTTCTCTTACTGCCTTATCGATATCTTCATCAGACATATTTGAACC
The DNA here is from genome assembly GCA_905193085.1 of uncultured Lachnospiraceae bacterium. GTDB lineage: Bacteria > Bacillota > Clostridia > Lachnospirales > Lachnospiraceae > CAJJNI01. The sequence goes on from CAJJNI010000107.1 coordinate 2,261, forward strand.
AGCTGTAATTGTGATGTGCTGTTCTTTTCCTGTTCCTAAATCTTTTGCAGATACATTAACGATACCGTTTGCATCAATATCAAATGTAACTTCAATCTGAGGAACACCTCTTCTTGCTGGTGGGATTCCATCAAGACGGAACTGACCGAGTGATTTATTATCTCTTGCAAATTGTCTTTCACCCTGTACTACATTTATGTCAACTGCTGTCTGATTATCTGCTGCTGTTGAGAAAATCTGGCTCTTCTTTGTAGGAATTGTTGTATTTCTCTCAATAAGTCTTGTTGCAACACCACCCATTGTTTCAATTGAAAGTGAAAGAGGTGTAACATCAAGAAGAAGAATTTCACCGGCACCTGCATCTCCTGCAAGTTTACCACCCTGAATTGAAGCACCAAGTGCTACACATTCATCAGGATTTAAGTTCTTGCTTGGCTCTTTGCCTGTGAGCTGTTTTACTTTATCCTGTACTGCAGGTATACGTGTTGAACCACCAACTAATAATACCTGGCCTAACTCTGATGCAGATAAACCTGCATCTCTTAAAGCGTTCTGTACAGGTGTAGCTGTTCTTTCTACTAAATCATGTGTAAGTTCATCAAATTTAGCTCTTGTTAAGTTCATATCAAAATGTTTTGGTCCTTCGCTTGTTGCTGTAATAAATGGAAGGTTGATATTTGTTGTTGTTGCTGATGATAATTCTTTCTTAGCTTTCTCTGCTGCTTCTTTAAGTCTCTGAAGTGCCATGTTATCGTTTGACAAATCAACACCTTCAGTTCTCTTAAATTCTGATAACATGTAATCTGTTATTCTCTGGTCGAAATCATCACCACCAAGTTTGTTATCACCACTTGTTGCAAGAACCTCAATTACACCGTCACCAATTTCAATGATTGATACATCGAATGTACCACCACCGAGGTCATAAACCATGATTTTCTGTTCTTTTCCATTATCAAGACCATATGCCAAAGCTGCTGCTGTAGGCTCATTGATAATTCTCTTTACATCAAGACCTGCAATTTTACCTGCATCTTTTGTTGCCTGTCTCTGTGCATCATTAAAATATGCAGGAACTGTAATAACTGCTTCTGTAACTTTTTCTCCTAAATAGCTTTCTGCATCAGCTTTTAATTTCTGAAGAATCATAGCTGAAATTTCCTGTGGAGAATATTTTTTGTCATCAATTGTTACTCTGTATTCTGTACCCATGTGTCTCTTTATTGAAGAGATTGTCTTGTCAGCATTTGTTACTGCCTGTCTTTTTGCAGGTTCACCGATAAGTCTTTCACCTGTCTTTGAAAATGCTACAACAGATGGTGTTGTACGAACACCTTCAGCATTTGCTATAACTACCGGCTGGCCACCTTCCATAACGGCTACACATGAATTTGTTGTACCTAAGTCAATACCTATAATCTTACTCATAATAATTCCTCCTAATAAATAAACAAATATAAATTTGTATAATACTTTTTAATTGGCAACCTTAACCATACTGTGTCGTATAACAGTATCTTTGTACATATATCCTTTCTGAAACTCTTCAGTAACGATATTTTCATCAAGATTTTCATCTTCTATATGCATTACTGCATTATGAAAATCCGGGTTAAACTGTTGTCCTTCTGCTTCTATTTCTTTAACTCCAAGCTCATCAAATAATGTCATAACCTGCTTAAACACTTTATCCATTCCATCTACGAACGGGTCTTCTGCTTTCTGCTCTTCTGTGACATCTTTAAATGCTCTCTCAAAGTTATCAACTACAGGAAGAAGCTTTTCAATAACACCTCTTGCTCCATTTTCGTACATTCCGGCTTTCTCTCTTTCAGTTCTCTTTCTGAAATTATCAAATTCAGCCATTGTACGCTTAAGACGGTCTGTCAGTTCTTCTATCTGCTGTGTTTTCTTATCTTTTTTATCTTTCTTCTTACCAAACAGCCCTTTTTTCTCCTGACTTTCTTCTCCGTCTTCATTGTCTGTATCTGCATCTTCTTCAGTATCAACTTCAGATTCTGCTGTTTCTTCAAGTTCCTTATCTTCTACTTCAGTAGTATCTGAATCTTTTTCTAATTCTTCATCTAAAATCTTATCTTCTTTTTCCATTTTCCTGCCACCTTTCCCTTCCTATGTCTTCTTATAAATCAAATCTAACTGTTTCATAAGTGTATGGAGTGTATTCACTACTTTCTCATAATCCATACGCTTAGGACCTATAATTCCAATTGTACCCTGCAATCCTTCTTCCAACTCATATGTGGCTGTTACTACACTGCAGTCTTTCATATTCTGCACTGGAGTTTCATCTCCAATGTATACCTGTATGTCGCCACTTTCTGAATTATCATCATGAGTTAAAAGAGTTGTAAGCTGCTTCTTTTCCTCTAATGCATTTATAAGTTCGCTGGCTCTTTCGCTGTCACTTAATTCAGGATATTTGAAAATATTTGTTGCACCGCTTGTATATATTTCCATATCATCAAGTTCCTGCAGCACCTCTGCCAGTGAATCAAGCACATCAGATACTATTCCAACATGAACTCCTGCCTGTTCTTTTAATTTTGTCATAAGACCAAGATTTATATTCTCAAGTGCAATACCGTTCAAGGTTGAATTGAGCATTATATTTAATCTTAAGAGGCTTTCATTGTCAAGAGTTTCATCAACTGCAATCATTTTATTCTTTACTATATCGCCTTCTAAAACTATAACCGCTACAATTTTGTTATCCGACATCTGTGAAAGCTGTATAAATTTAATTTTATTTCTTCCAATCTGAGGTGTGGAAACCATCGTAGCATAATTAGTATTGGCTGCTAATATTTTAGCAAGCTGTTTAAGCAGTAATTCTGTTCTGTCGACTCTTTCAATCATCAATTCCTTGAATTCAGTCATCTCATCATTCTGCTTTTCCATAAGACGATTTACATAAAACCGATACCCTTTGTCTGTAGGTATTCGTCCTGAAGAAGTATGGGGCTGAACTATATATCCCATTTCCTCCAAATCAGACATCTCATTACGAATTGTTGCAGAACTTACATTCAATGCTTCATCTTTTGAAATTGTTCTTGAACCGACAGGTTCACCTGATTCAAAATAATTCTGAATGATTGCTTCAAGAATCTTTGTCTTTCTCTCATCCAATTCCTGCATCCAATCCCTCCTTTTATAAAATGTCTTAGATGTTTTTTTGATTTGTTAGCACTCGTTAAAGTAGAGTGCTAACATTTCATGTATTCACAATAGCACTTGTGTTTTAATTTGTCAACACTTAATTTTCAACTTTTAAATTTTTTTCTTTCAAATTAATATTAAACTGTCATTTCCACTAAAAAAAGTGTATAATATATCAGGTAATATTAATTTGGTTGTTTATTTTTTAGCACCAATAATAAAATTATATGGAGGAAAATAATATGCATAAGTTTCAACCAATGGATTTAAAATATTTTCAGGATAATCCTTTTAAATTAATAGGAAAAGACTGGATGTTAATTTCTGCCGAAAAAGATAACAATGTAAACACAATGACAGCTTCATGGGGCGGTGTTGGTGTTATGTGGGGGAAAAATGTAGCCTACATAGTTATAAGGGACAGCCGCTACACAAAAGAATTTATTGACGGTTCAGATACTTTTTCTTTAAGCTTCTTTGATTCTGATGATGTCAAAATAAGAGAATCTTTAAGTTACTTAGGTTCTGTTTCAGGTAGAAATGAAAATAAAATAAAAAATGCCAACATGAAAGTAAATTTTTATGTTGATGATGAAAAATGTGAGACACCATTTATAGATGAAGCAAGAATGGTTCTTGTCTGTAAGAAAATGTTTGCACAGAAATTAACAAAAGACAGTTTTATTAATCCTGACATTGATGAAAAATGGTATAAAGATGGCGACTACCATACTTTATATATAGGAGAAATCCAGCATATGCTTGCAAGATAATCCTGTAATTTATAAAAACAAATTCTGTAATTACAAAAAAGCTGTACTCTAAAGTTTTTACTTTAAGGTACAGCTTTTTTAATGATATATATTATATTCAAAGATTCATTATTCTCATTGCAATATTAAAATATATAAGGATTGAACATGTATCTACAATCGTAGTAATCAAAGGAGACGCCATAAGTGCCGGGTCTAATTTTAGTAATTTAGCAAGCATAGGTAATGTGCAGCCTATCATTTTGGCAAGTATTACTGTTGCAAATATGGCAAGACCAATAACAAGTGCAAGCTCAAAATGTTCAGGATTTGAATGATACTGTATAAAAATTCTAAGTCCGTTTACGAATGCAAGACCAAGACCTACAAGGGACGCAACTCTTATTTCTTTAAATAATACTTTTAAATAATCTTTTAAATGAATTTCGTCCATTACCATACCACGAATTACAAGTGTTGATGTCTGGGAACCGCAGTTACCGCCTGTATCCATTAACATAGGAATAAATGCTACCAATAATGGAATTGCTGCAAATGCTTCTTCGTATCTTGTAATTATCGTACCTGTAAATGTGGCCGAAAGCATGAGTATCAAAAGCCACACTATTCTGTTTTTTGCATGTTTGAAAACTGATGTTTTAAAATATGAATCTTCTGACGGATTCAAAGCCGCCATTTTTTCAAAATCTTCGGTATTTTCTTCCTGAATTACATCAATGGCATCATCTACAGTAATAATTCCGACAAGCCTGTATTCATTATCTACTACCGGCAGAATATTAAAATCATATTTTCCAAACATCTGTGCAACATTTTCTTTATCCTCATGGGTCGTTACGGTAATAAGATTTGTTTCCATGATATCTGCTATATATTCTGTCTTATTTGATAACAGTAACTCTCTTACAGACACAACTCCGATAAGTTTTCTATGCTCATTTAACACATAACATGTATTTATAGATTCCTTATCAACACCTACTTTTCTTATTCTGTCAAATGCCTCTTCAACCGTCATATAACTTTTAAGATCAACAAACTCAATTGTCATAAGACTTCCTGCACTGTCAGGCGGATAATTAAGGAATTCATTGATAAGTTTTCTCTGTCCGGCATCTGCTGATGCCAGAATTCTTTTAACTACTGTTGCCGGCATTTCTTCTATTAAATCGACTGTATCATCAAGGAAAAGATTCTCCGTTACTTCCTTAAGTTCTTTATCAGTCATTGAATGAATAAGCCTCTCCTGCATATCATGCTCCATATAAGAAAATGCCTCTACAGCTTGTTCCTTTGGTAAAAGGCGAAAAACAACTATAAGTTCTTCGGCTTTTAACTCTTCTAAATAAGTAACTAAATCAGCACAGTTAGTTGCCTCTAATATTCTTTTCAAACCTGCATAATTTTTCTCATGTAATAATTTTTCGATTCTTTCTATCATGATTTTCTCCCTTCTGTGCACACAAACAAAATACCCTGTTACGGGTATTAACAACAGTTATATGTTATGTATCCGTGGGACATAAAATCAGTCAGAACTCAGACATCACTGGCACAAAAACATCTGCCATTACATATAGAAAGAAAATATCAGTAAATGGCAGCATAAAAAGCCAAATTATTCAGTTTCCCGGCTGGTTCTATGTCGTAGCTACTTCGACCTTCCATACTGCTCACCTTCCTTTTTTATTAAGATAGTGTTATTATAAACAATTTAATTATTTATTTCAATATAATTCAGGTAAAATAAATGTAAATTTATAACAGTTCAGCTATGCTATTTTCAGGCATAAGCATCATGCCTGCATGAATAATGCTGAACTATTACTAAATCTACATCAACATCTTATCAGAATTTTCTAAATCTGTCATATCTTTCTTTGATTATTCTATCTTTGTCGTACACTTCAAATTTATTTAAAAAGTCTAGTATGTCACTTCGCAATATCTGATTT
>CAJJNI010000108.1 GCA_905193085.1 uncultured Lachnospiraceae bacterium
TTCTGTCATAAAATCCATGAACAAATGCCCCCTCCAGTGGTACATCATACTCATCTATAAGAATAATAACCTTCTCACCATACCATAATTCAAGACAGCTTGAAAGAAATTGCAGAGACTGCTCGTATTCACTATCTGAAAACTTACGGTTCAGATATGATTTAAATGTTTCTTTCTCATCATCACTCAAAGTATCATCATTAAGAATATATCTGTGTCTTCTGAATTCATCTGCAATCACATATTTAAGCTGGCTTAAACAATTCTCATATTTGTCCTGTTTTCCCGATTTTAGACTAAGTGAAATGACAGGATATTTTCCCTGATGCCTGCTGTACTTATCTCCTGCAGAAGAAATTGCAAGCCCCTCAAACAGATGGCTGTAATCCTTTTTATTTCCACGAAAATCGTGCGCAGACTCAAAGTAATATTTTAACATGCTGAGTGTAAGCGTTTTTCCAAAGCGGCGGGGTCTTGTGAACAGATTAACTTTTGCCTTCTTATCTATAAGTTCCTTTATGAATAAAGTCTTATCTACATAATAATAATAATCTCTGTAAAAATCTTCAAAGTTTTCAACGCCTATCGGCAATGGTTTGTAATCCATGTAATCCCTCCCATAACATGTAAATTTTTTGTTAGTACTAAAAAAATGCTTTGAGGGAATTATACCATCAAAGCATTTTTCGTTCAATAAATATTTGTAATTTGTTACAAAACCAAATCTTAAACTATTATAACTGACGGTTAATATTTTTACCGACATTTACTTCATCATCAAAAAATGTCATGTCCTTTAATGGAGCTTCACTATGAGCGGGATTATCGCTTGGTGTTGGTGGAATAAATTCGCCTAATAAAATAAAATTACAGCCATTTTCTTTGGCATATTTTCTGGCTGTTAGCTATCAATATCTGTTACATCTGATATCTGCTCAATTATTGAAAATTAATTCATATATTTCTCTAATATTTCAAATGGTGCATCACCTATTGAGAGAATGTAATTATGGAATTCTTTTAAGGAAAAGTCGGAGTGATTTTTTTTGTATTTTTTTAACAGTTCGTTGAATTCACAGCAGCCGCCATAATAGCACATGTAGTTTCCGGGCTGTTCGACGATACTCTGATATATTTCTGTTGTAGTTTCCTGGTCGGTTATTCCGTATTTTACGAGATAGTCATGGGTCTGGTTGTAATTATAACCTTCGTAGTGAATTGCGAGGTCAAGGCGGGCATAAATTGCAAGTGTTATGCTGTTGCTTAATGAAAGAATCTGGTTTATGTTTTTGTCAAAATTGAGGTAATTATAGGACTGTAGTTCGGCATAGGTTGCGTAACCTTCTGAGTAGCCGGTAAATGAAAATAATGCACGGACAGGATTTGTCTGTTTTGAGGAGCTGAAAAGGTTCTGGTACATGTGTCCGGGAAAACCTTCGTGAGCAAGTGTTGAGTAGAGTGTAAGAGATTCTGTGTTATATGAGGGGTTTATATAAATGGTATTTTCATTTGCGGAATCAATTGGTGGAGCAAGATAAAATGCAGGGCTTAATGTAGTCTGAAGGCTTTTTGAAATCTGTTTTATATTATATTTGCAGTCGACTGCCACTGGAAAATCAGCTTTCATTTCTGACTGGAGATAATTAAGAATTTCTTCCGGCTGTGTCATTTCAAAATTTAAATTATTGAGATTTTCAATGAGTGAAGTGTTGGAAGTAAGAAGTGTGCCGAGTTTATCTAAGTCATCAGACAACTTTTTGTCAACCATAGCTATAAGTTCTGACGCCGATTTTTGTGTGCCAATAGATTTCTGCAGTAATTTTTCGTAGTATGTGGCTCCGTTTTCAAAGTTACACAGTCCGCCAGAGTTAGTTCCTGTGGTGCTTAAAGATTTCAAAGTTTCCAATAATTTCTGATAGGCGGGAAATACTGAATCTATAATAATAGAATTATTGGCGGTGATATAATTATTTTTCTGTTCTTCACTAAGGTCTTCAACGCTGTTTAAGCGTTCGGCAAATGAAGTGATTAAATAATGGTCTGATGTTTGTGATAAAAATGCTTCGATTGATTTCATTATACGGTCTGCGCTGAAATCTGCCATAAATTTACCATTTGCAGATTTTTCCTGTTCATATGTAATTATTTCATCAAAATATGAAGGAAAAAGTGAAAGAAGTTTCAGATAATCATCTATATCGGTCTGATTTCTGAACTGATATTCGCAGAATAAAATCGGAAGCTGTGACTGTATGCCGATTGTTTTACTTAATGGTTCATCAAAATATGGAAATTCCGAAGGGTCTATCTGATGGGAAAAATACCAGTTTATGATATCATAAGTTATTTTGTCTTCATTTGAAAGATAATCATATGGAATTGATGAGAGCTGTTCCTGATACTGTCTGACCTGATTATAGCTGTTATTCATTGACTGGGTGCTGTAACTGCCGATTGATATTTCATAGTCATCAATGCCAAGAGCAGCAGGTGAAATTGCTGTATAATGCAGTGAAAGAGTGTTTGATTTTAATTCGTTTTTAAGAAGATTTTCGGTAAAAGCGTTAAAGTTTTTTGTGGCATTTTCTGTGTTTATAGAATCTGACTGGTCGGGGGTGATTGAAAGTTTATCAGAACAGCCGCCGATAAACAATACGCATATTGAAATAAAGGCGGCTGCGAGTAAATATGATTTTCTTAAAAGTATATGTTTTAGAGAATGTTTTTTTGTCATAAAACACCTTGAAATAACTGTTTAAGACAATTATATGATTTGAAATTTTATAAGATACCATAAATATTATTTAATAGTTATAAATAATAACCATAAATATCATTTAATTGATATAAATATAAATAATAACTATAAATAATAACTATAAATATCATTTAATTGTTATAACTATTAAATAATAACGGTAATAAAAAATTAAATTTTGCTTGATTTTAACATAATATTTATTTTATTGGTCATCGTAAAATCTGTTAATGATTTTTTTAATTATCAACTATAGATGAGCAGATTTATGGTTATCTGTTTTTTTACATATCATAAATTTTTTTACATATTATCAACAGGCAATGCGTCAGAAAGTCTTGCAAAATCAGCAAGCGAGAGTGCTTCACCGCGTATATTTGGATTGAAGCCGCATTTTTCTAATGCTTCTGTGATTTCATCTTTTGTAAATGACAGTTCACTGAAGTTATTTATGGCATTTACTATTGTTTTACGACGCTGGTTAAATGAAGCGCGGATTAGTGAAAACATGAGTTTTTCGTCTTTTACACTGACTGGAAGTTCTTTATGCCTTGTAAGCCTTATAACTGCAGAGCCGACATTTGGTCGTGGCATAAAGCAGTTTGGCGGTACATTGGCAACAAGATATGGTTCTGCATAAAACTGTACTGCGAGTGAGAGTGCACCGTAATTTTTGTTTCCAGGACCGATCTGCATGCGTTCTGCAACTTCTTTCTGGACCATTACGGTTATGCTCTCTAATGGTACATGATTTTCAAATAATCCCATGATTATAGGAGTAGTAATATAGTAAGGCAGATTTGCAACAACCTTCAGCGGCTGGTTATTATTGTATTTTGCAGCAAGGTGGGCAATGTCTACTTTTAAAATATCATTGTGTATAAGCTCAATATTATCATATGGACTTAATGTATCCTGCAAAATAGGTATTAAATTATCATCAATTTCTACAGCAATAACTTTTTTTGCATGTTCTGCAAGGTATTGTGTCATAGTTCCGATTCCGGGACCTACTTCAAGAACGCAGTCATCTTTGGTTATTGCGGCAGCGGCAATAATTTTGTCAAGGACTCTGGTGTCGATGAGAAAATTCTGTCCGAATTTTTTTTGAAAATGAAAATTATATTTTTGTAAAACTTCTATTGTATTCTTAGGGTTTCCAAGTTCTGCCATTATAAAATTACCTTTCTATAAGCTGCTGTTATATTTTTGTATTAAAAAAGAGTCTGTAAGCATTCTCTTTTGTTGTTTTTATAACAGTGTCAACATCTGTATTTTTTATTTGGGCTAAAGCTTCTGCGACATAAATAAGATTGCCGGAATTATTTCGTTCACCGCGGTGTGGCTGAGGTGGAAGATATGGGCAGTCTGTTTCAAGCAGAATACAGTCAAGTGGAAGATATGCGGCCACTTCTTTTAATTTTTTCGCATCAGGATAAGTCAGAACGCCGCCGATGCCAAAATAATAACCCATATTAAAGTATTCACGGGCAATTTCTACAGAATACGAATAACAATGTATAACGCCCTGTAGTTTGTCAGCACGCTCAGATTTCATAATATCCAGAGTATCTTTTGCTGCATTGCGGCTGTGGATTATAACCGGGAGTGAAAGCTCTTTTGCAAGGTCAAGCTGTCTTATAAACCAGTGTTTCTGAATGTCCTTATCAGGCTCTTTCCAGTAATAGTCAAGTCCGATTTCGCCGATTGCAACACATTTTTCTTTCATTGCCTGATTTCTAATCCAGATGATGTCTTCTTCTGTAAGTTCACCACATTCAGACGGGTGTATGCCAAGTGCTGCATAAATAAAATCATATTTATTCATAATTTCAATAGTGCGTCTGTTAGAATCAACAGACGCACCTACATTAATTATGCGCTCTATATATGAATCGTGAAGAGATGTGATGATTTTATCTCTGTCAGAATCAAATGCTTTATCATCATAGTGTGCATGACTTTCAAATATTTTTTCTAACAAATTTCTGCACCTGCCGGCATTGCTTTTTCAGGTACCATAAGTGAAAGTTCACCTTTTTCATCTTCTGCACAAAGAAGCATACCTTCTGATAAAACTCCTGCTAATTTTGCCGGTTTTAAATTAACTAAAACCATAACTTTTTTGCCGACCATCTGTTCAGGAGTATAATGTGCTTTAATTCCTGATACAATCTGTTTAACTTCGCTGCCGATTCTTACCTGTGAGCATAAAAGCTTCTTTGATTTCTTAACTTCTTCACATGCAATTATTTCACCGACCTGGAACTGTAATTTTTCAAAATCTTCAAATGTAATTTCAGGTTTTGCTTCTATATCGATAACAGGTTCTGCAGGTTTTTGTGCTTCTTTAGCCTGTGCAGCTTTCTGTTCTTCAACTTTTTCCAATACTTCTTTAATGTCAAGACGAGCAAATAAAATTTCAGGTTTTTCAGTTACTTTGTTGCCTGATGGATATTTACCGTATTCGTTAAGTTCATCTAATGTTCTTTCAGTTGTATTTAACTGTGCGAAAATTTTCTGCGCTGTTGATGGCATAAATGATGTAAGAAGAGTAGCGCCTACACAGATGCTTTCGATAAGGTTGTAAAGAACTGTGGCAAGACGGTCTTTTTTGTCTTCTTCTTTGGCAAGAGCCCACGGCATAGTTTCATCAATATATTTGTTGCAGCGTTTGAATAAAGTAAATATTTCTGTAATAGCGTCGGCTACACGAAGCTTGTCCATCTTTTCTGCAACTTTTTTAGGAGTTTCAAGAGTGAGTGCGATAAGTTCATCATCGACAGGCTCTTTTACACCCTTGTTACTTACAATACCGTCAAAATATTTGTTTGACATTGATATTGTACGGTTTACAAGGTTTCCGAGTGTATTTGCAAGGTCAGAGTTCATGCGCTCAACCATAAGCTCCCATGTGATTACACCGTCATTTTCAAATGGCATTTCGTGAAGTACGAAGTAACGGACTGCATCAACTCCAAAGAAGTCTACAAGCTGGTCTGCATAAATAACATTACCTTTTGATTTACTCATTTTTCCATCGCCCTGTAAAAGCCATGGGTGTCCGAATACCTGTTTTGGTAATGGTAAATCAAGAGCCATAAGTATAATCGGCCAGTAAATTGTATGGAATCTTAAAATGTCTTTTCCAATTAAGTGAAGGTCTGCAGGCCAGTATTTCTTGAACTGTTCACTTGGATTGTCAACATCATATCCGATACCTGTGATATAGTTATTTAATGCGTCCATCCATACATATACGACATGTTTGTCATCAAAATCAACAGGAATACCCCATTTGAAAGATGTTCTCGATACGCATAAGTCCTGAAGACCAGGGAGAAGGAAATTGTTCATCATTTCATTCTTTCTTGATTCAGGCTGTATAAATTCAGGGTGTGTATTGATATGCTCGATAAGACGGTCTGTATATTTACTTAATTTGAGGAAGTAAGCCTCTTCCTTAGCAGGCTGGCATTCTCTTCCGCAGTCAGGACATTTTCCATCCACAAGCTGTGAAGGTGTAAAGAAAGATTCGCATGGTGTGCAGTACATTCCTTCATAAAAACCTTTATAAATGTCACCTTTATCATATAATTTTCTGAAAATTTTCTGAATCTGTTTTTCATGGTAATCATCTGTTGTACGGATAAATTTATCATAAGAAGTATCCATTAAATCCCAGATAGTTCTTATTGTTCCTGCTGTTTTATCAACAAATTCCTTTGGTGTAATGCCTTCTTTTTCGGCGTTTAATTCGATTTTCTGTCCATGCTCATCTGTTCCTGTCTGGAAGAATACATCATAACCCTGTTGTCTTTTAAAACGGGCGATACTGTCTGCAAGTACAATTTCATAAGTATTGCCAATATGTGGTTTGCCGGATGTATAAGCAATGGCAGTAGTCATATAAAATTTCTTTTTTTCCATAATATTATCTCCAATCTATTGTTAATCTGACCGTTTCCGTATTAATAATATAAGGTCGTTTTATAAAAAAGGGTATCATCTTAAAAATATATTGTCAAGAATTTTGCGTTTTTTTTTATTGACTTTTACTTATATTGTGTTATTCTATATGCTGTGAAAAAAATTTTCTTATTATTTTTTATAGGTATTTAAAGGTATGTTACAGCTAAAAAGCAGAAAGGGTGAGCGTATGGAGAAGAACGAAAAAAAGCGTTCATTTAAAGAAAAAGTTATATTAGATGCCAGGACATGGCGCAGGGATATTTCTTTTAAAGATTTGGGAATATTGTTTGTATGGTCCATGTGTGTAAATCTGATTATAGAGATTCTGGCACAGTTTAAATATGGTGGTTTTTTCGAGGCATTTGTAACTCTTGCCCATAATCCTCTCGTATTTTTGTATAATTCATTTATTATTATGGTAACAATTTCAATTTGTCAGCTATTTAAACGGTCATATTTTTGGATGGTTTTATTATCATTTATATGGATAGGTTTTGGTGTTGCTAATTACATTATACTTTCATATCGTGTTACACCGTTTTCGGCAGTAGAGCTTAAATTGCTTGATGCGGCTATGGGTGTTATGAAAAGTTATGCTTCATTATCAACTGTGATAATGGTAATTTTAATGGTTGTTCTTGCAGTTGCAGCGATTGTGTGGCTGTGGAAGAAAGCACCGGTGAAGAAATATGTTAATTTTGTTTCTTCTATCATTTCAGTTGTGGCACTTGTAATATTTTTAAATTTATTTACAAATGTAGCACTTGCAGCGGATATTATTTCAACAAAACTTCCTAATTTATCACAGTCATATGTTAAATATGGGTTTGTATACTGTTTTTCTGAAAGTCTTATAAATACGGGAATAAATAAACCTAAAGACTACTCAGAGAAAAAGGTAACCGCAATTAAAGATTCAGTAGACCAGAAACTTAACACACAGAGTCCGCAGGCGACAAGCAGTGAGGCTGTTGATGCAGTTCAGACTGCTACAAATACTGCAGTAGATGTTGATAAACTTCCTAATATAATATTTTTACAGCTGGAGTCATTTTTTGATATAACAAAAGTTGAGAGACTTAAATTCTCAGAAGACCCGATTCCGTTTTTCAGGGAATGCATGGATAAGTATTCATCAGGTTATTTAAGCGTGCCAAGTGTTGGTGCGGGTACTGCAAATACTGAATTTGAGATAATTACCGGAATGGACCTTGATTTCTTCGGACCGGGAGAATATCCATATAAGACAGTATTAAAAGAAAGAACCTGTGAGACAATCTGTTATGATTTAAAACCATATGGATACACAACACAGGCTATGCATGATAATCGTGCAAGTTTTTATGGAAGAAATGAAGTTTTTTCACAGTTTGGTTTTGATTATTTTACTTCAATGGAACTTATGAACATTCAGGAGTACACATCAAATGGC
>CAJJNI010000109.1 GCA_905193085.1 uncultured Lachnospiraceae bacterium
TTAAACAATACAATTGGTGCAGAAGGAATGGGAATTTATCAGCTTATTTTTCCTGTTTTTATCACCTGTTTTTCATTTTGCTGTGTTGGCATACAGACTTCCCTGTCAAGAATGGTTGCAACATCACATAATAATCCTGAAAATGCTGTTAAAATTTTGTGCACAGCATTATTTATATCATGTTTTCTTGCATCAATTATGATGATTTTATGTAATATTAAAGCAGAATTTATTGCAACATATATACTTAAAGATTCAAGATGCATACGACTTGTTGAAATATTAAGCTACAGTTTTATTCCTGCAAGTATTCATTCCTGTATAAACGGATTTTATTACGGATTAAAGAAAACCGCAGTTCCATCATTAAGCCAGTTATTTGAACAGATAATAAGAGTTGCCGGAGTATATTTTATATTTAAAATTATTGCACAGAATAATATAGAAGTAAGTAAATCAGAAAAAATATCTGTAGTTGTCTGGGGACTATTTATCGGTGAAGCGGCATCTGCACTTATGTCTGTTACCGCATTTTTTGTTACACATTTGAAAATAAAAAAGAATAACAATGAAAAAAAAGTCTGGAAAATGAGTAAAATTTTTAACAATCTGTTAAAACAGGCAATACCACTTACATTAAACAGACTTTCGACAAATTTTTTGCAGAGCATTGAGGCGGTTATTTTCCCGCTTGCACTTTGCAGAGGCGGTGCAACAAAAGAAGATGCCCTTGTAATGTTTGGTATATTTACCGGCATGGCATTGCCGCTTATTGCATTTCCGTCTGCACTTACAAATTCTTTGTCTGTACTTTTAGTGTCAGATGTTGCTGAATCAGATGGCAATAATAACGAAATACAGCTTGCAAAAACTATCCAGTATACATCAGGTTTTACGCTGTTTCTTGGAATTTTCTGCTTTGGTTTCTTTTTTGAAAACGGATATGAGGCAGGAATATTTCTGTTTAATTCAGAAACTGCCGGAGAATACATAACACTGCTAAGTTTCATCTGTCCGTTTTTCTATCTTACTTCTACACTTGGAAGTATTTTACATGGACTTGGAAAAACAACAGAATTTTTTGTGTTTAATATCGGAACAATAATTTTAAGACTTGTAATATTATGGTTTGGCATACCTTACTTTGGAATAAAAGGCTATGTGTTTGGACTTATGTTAAGCCAGATAATACTCACTGTACTGATTTTAATGTGCTTATACAAAAAAGCCAGCTTTAATTTTAATTTAATTAAATGGCTGGCTCTTCCCGTAAAATGTTCTGTATCCTCATACATACTTATTATTCTGTATGGAATTATTATAAACAATTTAAATGTAAATTTGCCAAATGTAGAATTTGCATCAAGAAGCCTGCTCTACTGCATTCCGTTTATTATCACATCAGCAAAATTAACTAAAAATAAAAAACTGTTACAGTAATCTAACAAAATAAGCAACTTTCAAGTGTTCAATTATACATCAAAGCTGTAATAAATATAAAATAAAATGATTTAAAATTTATTAAAAGAGGCTTTCTTTCTCAAGCAGTTGTGAAAAATCAGTAATATAAATGCCGGCTTCTGCCTTTAACTGCTCTCTCTGACGCTTGGAAGATTCATCTTCCATAATTACGGTAAAAAACCCTGCTTCATTGGCACTTTTCATACCCATGTAAATATCTTCAAATACAACACAGTCTGATATATCAATATTTAAGCGTTTGGCAGCTTCAATATATATGTCAGGCTGATTTTTACCGCAGCCGACCTCTTTGGCTGTTACAATTTTATCAAAATACCCATTAAGCCCTAAGTGTTCAAATGTAGCTAAATATAAGGCTTCATCAGATGATGTCGCAACTGCCATCGGAATGTTTTTCTGTTTTAAGTAATCTAAATATTCTTTTGCATGTGGTTTATAACCTACATCATGTCCGTAGGCATAAATTGCCATATCAAACCATTCTTTTATTATTTCTTCTTTGGTTTCACTGAAGCCGAACCTCTCTATAGTAAATTGTGCCGCTTCATCAAAATTAAGGGAGACTATTTTATCAAGATAGTCCTCGGGAACATCTAAGCCCCTTTTGTTTAGAAAATCAATATCAATCTGTCTCCAGACATACATTGATTCAAATACAGTTCCATCTAAGTCAAATATTGCACCTTTGAATTTCATAAAATTTTCTCCCTTGCATTTTAAATATTATTTTATAGCATTTTTCATTGAAGAAACATATTCTTTTACCGGCTCAACACTGTTTTTGCCATGCTCTGCAATAAGTTTAACTATGGCACTTCCGACAATTACACCGTCGGCACATTTTGACATTTTCTCAGCCTGCGCTGGTGTTGAAATTCCAAAGCCGATTGCACATGGAATATCAGAAACTGTGCGCACCTGTTTGATAAGTTCTTCAATATCTGTTTTAATTTCAGTTCTCACACCTGTTACACCGAGTGAAGATACGCAATATAAGAAACCTTCTGCTTCTTTTGCAATCATAAGGACTCTTTCTGCTGATGTCGGGGCAATCATTGAAATTAAATCAATGCCATATTCTTTGCATACAGGCTGCAGTTCATTTTTTTCTTCATATGGCATATCGGGAACTATTATACCATCAATTCCTGATTTTTGACAGTTTTTCATAAATTTTTCTTTGCCATATGTATAAATCGGATTAATATATGTCATAAATACAAGAGGAATTTTTACAGTTTCTCTTATTTCACTTACCATATTGAATAAATCATCAATACGACAGCCCCATGAAAGGGCACGAATATCGGCAGCCTGGATTACAGGACCTTCTGCAATAGGGTCAGAGAAAGGAATACCTATTTCTATTAAATCGGCACCTGCTTCTTCCATTGCGCATATTAATTTTTTTGTTGTATCCAAATCAGGGTCTCCACCTGTTAAAAATCCTATAAATGCAGGACCATTTTCAAAAGCTTTGTTTATTCTACTCATATAGATTCACTCCTTTATATCTTGCAATTGCAGCAACATCTTTATCACCACGACCTGAAACATTTACTACTATAATTTTGTCTTTATCCATTGTTGGCGCAAGTTTTTTTGCATATGCAATGGCATGGGAACTTTCAATTGCAGGAATAATTCCTTCTGTTTTTGATAAATATTCAAATGCTTCAACTGCTTCATCATCAGTAATCGGAACATATTCTGCTCTCTTTGTATCATGAAGCATTGCATGTTCAGGTCCGATTCCAGGATAATCAAGACCGGCTGAAATAGAATATACAGGAGCAATCTGTCCGTCTGAATCCTGACAGAAAATTGATTTCATACCGTGGAATATACCGACTGTTCCATTTGCAATTGTTGCCGCATTTTTCGGATTATCTACTCCAAGACCGGCAGCTTCACAGCCGATAAGCTGAACTGATTTATCTTCAATAAATTCATAAAATGCCCCCATTGCATTACTTCCGCCGCCGACGCATGCTATAACTGCATCTGGAAGTCTTCCTTCTTTTTCAAGTATCTGCGCTTTGATTTCTTTTCCGATTATTTTCTGGAAATCTCTGACAATTGTAGGGAAAGGATATGGTCCCATAACAGAGCCCAATACATATAATGTATCGTCCATTCTGTTAGTCCACTCTCTCATGGCCTCATTAACCGCATCTTTAAGAGTCATTGTTCCGCTTGTTACAGGGTGGACTTTAGCGCCTAAAAGCTCCATTCTGAATACATTAAGTGCCTGACGGATTGTGTCTTCTTTTCCCATATATATTTCACATTCCATATCCATAAGCGCAGCACCTGTTGCAGTTGCAACACCATGCTGTCCGGCACCTGTTTCAGCGATAACTCTTGTTTTACCCATTTTCTTTGCAAGAAGAATCTGGCCTAAAACATTGTTGATTTTGTGTGAACCTGTATGGTTTAAATCTTCACGTTTTAAATATATTTTTGCTCCGCCTAAGTCTTTTGTCATTTTTTCTGCATAATATAACAATGACGGGCGTCCTGCATAGTTAGCGTATAAATCATTTAATTCAGCAACAAATTCCGGGTCATCTTTATAATGCAAGTATGCTTCTTCTAACTCTTCTACAGCTTTCATAAGTGTTTCCGGAATATATTGTCCGCCGTAATTTCCAAATCTTCCTTTACTCATTTTCGTCTTTTCCTTTCAAATAAATAATCTGTTTCATTTTATTATAATCTTTAACTTTGTCTGTTTCAATGCCTGAACTTATATCTATGCAGTATGCATCTGTTTTTAATGCATCTTTAAAATTATCTGTTGTTATTCCGCCCGCAAGAAAATATGGTTTATTTAATGGGGGAAGTTTATTCCAGTCAAAGGTTTTTCCTGTTCCTCCAACGGAATCTTTAATGTAAGTATCTACTAACAGATAATCTGCAGAAAGATTCTGCGCATTATATAAATCATCGGCATTTTTAAATCTTACCGCTTTGATTAAAGGTAAGTCGGTAAGTTTTCTCAAACTGGTAATGTAATCTTCATCTTCATTTCCATGAAGCTGAATAAGATTAAGTCCCGCATATAAACATATATCTGCAACTTCTTCAACCGGTTTATCAACAAATACTCCGACTGCTTTAATTTCAGGACTGAGTGCCTGCCTTATCTGTTTTGCACGCTGTTTTGTGACATTTCTATGGCTTTTTTCATAGAAAATAAGTCCGATATATTCCGGAAGAAGTTCATTTACAAATGTTACATCTTCATCTCTTCTTATTCCGCAAAATTTAACACATTTCATTGTCATGCACCTTTTAAGTTATCTAATGCCGCCTTTTTATCAGAGCATCTCATAAGTGTCTCTCCGATAAGCACTGCGTTTGTACCGTTATTTCTTAAATTGGCAATATCTTCTTTAGTCTTTATGCCGCTCTCTGATACAAATACATAATCCTGTGGCACCATTTTTCTGAGCCTGATACTGTTAGTTATGTCTACCGTAAAATCTCTTAAGTCTCTGTTGTTGACACCGATTATTTTTGCACCACATTTTAATGCACGGTTAACTTCTGTTTCATCGTGAGCCTCAACTAACACAGATAAGCCAAGTTCGTGGGCAATTTCTGTATATTCTTTGAGCTGGTTGTCATTTAAAATGGCGCATATTAAAAGAATTGCTGAAGCACCGATTGTTTTTGCTTCATAAATCATGTATTCATCAACCGTAAAATCTTTTCTTAATATTGGAATTGATACATTACTGCTGATTTCTTTTACATATTGATTGCTGCCCTTAAACCAGAATGGCTCTGTAAGGACTGATATGGCATCTGCACCGCTTCTTTCATAGTCAGCGGCAATTTCCATGTAAGGAAAATCCTGTGCAATTATTCCTTTTGAAGGTGATGCTTTTTTTACTTCACAGATAAATGACAAATCTCTCTTTGATAATGCCTTAAAAAACGGAAAGCCAGTTTCTTTGTTCATGTCATATGCCTGTTTTTTTAACTCTTCAAGGGAAACCTTTGCTTTTTCATCTGCAATTCGTATTTTTGTTTTTTCTGCAATTTCCTGTAATATCATATAAAACTCCTATTTGTTAGTCAATTCTACCACTTTTTCAAGCTGCTTTAATGCACTGCCATTTGTAATTGTTTCTTTTGCAAGTTTAATTCCTTCTTCGATAGTTATACTGTTAGTTATATGAAGCGCAGCTCCTGCATTAAATATTACTGCATCTGCCTTTGCACCTGTTTCTGTTCCGCTTAATATTGCCTTTGTTATTGCTGCATTTTCTTTCGGGTCTCCGCCTTTTAAATCATCTCTTGTAGCTCTCTTAAATCCGAACTGTTCAGGAGTTATTTCATATGTATCAAATTTTTCGTCTCCAAATTCACATACTTTTGTAGGTGCGCCGATTGAAATTTCATCAAGTCCATCTGTTCCATAAACTACCATGCCTCGTTTAACTCCGAGATTTGAAAGAGTTTTTGCAAGTGGTACAAGTAAATCTTCTGAATATACACCAAGAAGCTGTAATGTTGCAAATGCCGGATTTGCCAAAGGTCCCAGTATATTAAAAATTGTTGGAATTTTAATTTCTTTTCTTGTAGGTCCGACAAATCTCATTGATGCATGATATTTCTGTGCAAACATGAAGCAGAAGTTAGATTCATCTAACACTTTTAAGTTGTCTTCAGGTTCGATATTTAAATTAACTCCAAGTGCTTCAAGAACATCTGCAGCTCCGCATTTGCTTGATGCGGCACGATTGCCATGTTTTGTAACTTTATTTCCTGTTGCAGCTACAATTAAAGCTGCTGTTGTTGATATATTTATTGACTGTGCACAGTCACCGCCTGTTCCGACAATTTCCAGTGTATCGTATGAAGGCTCAAGTCTTGTACACTGATTTCTCATTCCAATGGCACTTGCGGTAATTTCTTCAATAGTCTCACCTTTCATATGAAGTGCTGTAAGATAAGCTGCTGTCTGTGACGGTGTAGCTTTTCCTGTCATAAGCTCTTCCATTACTGCTTCTGCCTCTGCTCCTGTTAAATCTTCTTTTTTTATTAATTTTGATATTGCTTCTATAATCATGATAATTGCTCCTTTAATTTTTACTAAATGTTTATGTTTAATATTTTTGTTCTGTTTTTATAATAATGCCATACGGATTGCTCTGTGCTATGTGGGTTCAGACTTTGAGAACCTGGCATTATAATATAAATTGTTCTAACATTTCTTTTCCGTCTTTTGTTAATATTGATTCCGGGTGAAACTGCAGGCCATATATTTCATAGTCTTTATGTTTTACTGCCATTACTTCGTCATCATCTGTAATTGCTGTAATTTCAAGGCAGTCAGGTATTGTCTCTTTTGTGGCTGCTAATGAATGATATCTTGCAACGGCAACTTTATCCGGCAGATTCTTAAATAATTTGCATGAGTTATCTACTGATACGACTGATTGTTTTCCATGCATAAGCTGTTTTGCGTAAGTTATTGTTGCACCGAATGTTTCGCATATTGCCTGATGTCCGAGACACACACCAAGAATTGGAATTCTGCCTTTAAAATATCGTATTACATCTTCGCATATTCCGGCATCTTTTGGTTTTCCCGGACCGGGTGAAATAATTATACGCTCTGGATTCATTGCTTCAATTTCTTCACATGTATACGCATCATTTCTTATTACTTTTATGTCCGGATTGATTGAACCTACTAACTGGTACAGGTTATATGAAAAACTGTCATAATTATCTATTAGTAAAATCATTATTCTACCTCCTTAGATATTTCAAGAGATTTTAATACTGCCGCTGCTTTATTGATACATTCCTGATATTCTTTTTCCGGTACTGAATCTGCAACTATTCCGGCACCTGAGCGGGCAAATACTTTACCATTTTTCTTGTATGCAATTCTTATTGCTATACATGTATCCATATTTCCTGTAAAATCTATATATCCGATTGCTCCACCGTAAATACCGCGCTTATTGTTTTCAAGTTCATTGATAATTTCACATGCTCTTATTTTTGGAGCTCCTGATAATGTTCCGGCAGGAAGAACTGCTTCTATTGCATGAACCGCATCTAAATCGTCCCTTATTTCTCCTCTTACTGTTGAGCCTATATGCATTACATGTGAATAGCGCTCGATTGACATATATTTTTCAACTTCAACCGTTCCAAATTTACTGATTTTTCCCAAATCATTTCTTCCTAAATCAACAAGCATGTTATGTTCAGATTTCTCTTTCTCATCTTCAAGAAGCTCTTTTTCAAGCTGAAGGTCTTCTTCTTTTGTCTTGCCTCGTGGTCTTGTTCCGGCAAGTGGAAATGTATGAAGCACACCGTCCTGTAATTTAACTAATGTTTCAGGTGAGGCACCTGCAACTTCAATATCATCACCGCTTAAATAAAACATGTAAGGTGATGGGTTTAAAGTTCTTAATACTCTGTATGTATCAAACAGGCTTCCTTCCATTTTTGCTTCAAGTCTGTTTGATAAGACTACCTGGAAAATATCCCCTTCATAAATATATTTTTTGGCCTTTTCTACCATATTGCAATAAGTTTCTTTATCAAATAATGGTTTGATTTT
>CAJJNI010000110.1 GCA_905193085.1 uncultured Lachnospiraceae bacterium
AGCAAGCATTTGTTTTTACCGTGCTAATTATCGAGAGAAAGGCATGCGAAAGCATTTTTACCTATAATCAAGAGAATGGAGAGAAGAGTATTATGACAATATATAAGTGCCCGTCCTGTAATGCCCCAATGGTATACAACAGCGCAACAAGACAACTTACATGTGAATATTGTAATACAAAAGTACCTATTGAAGAGGCAGACAGATTAAAAACCGAATCAAAAGAAACAGCAGATGATTTTCAGTATGAAGTAAATGAGAGCCAGACACAGCAGAATGACGCATCAGGTGCGCAAAAAACCGTTAATTACAAAATGTATAAATGTCCATCATGTGGAGCGGAAATTCTTACAGATGAAAATACAGCAGCAACATTCTGCTCGTTTTGTCAAAGTCCTACATTAATAGAAGATAAGCTCACAGGAGCGCTTGCACCGTCAAGAATAATAGCTTTCAAAAACAATAAAGAAATGGCCAAAAGTGCATATCTGCAATGGACTAAATCAGGACATTTCGTTCCTAAAGAATTTTCAAAATCCAGTGTAATTGATAAAATAACAGGAATTTATGTACCATTTTGGCTATATGATTATGATACGGTAAGTGATATAGATGCAGATGCAACAAAAGTTCGTTCAGAAGTTCGTGGTGATACAAGGTATACGCATACAGACCACTATAAAGTGCACAGAACCGTTCAGGCAGAGTTTGACAAAGTTCCTGCCGATGCATCAGAGCAGATGGAAGACTCTGTAATGGATATATTAGAGCCATTTACATACAGTGAGCTTACAGATTTCGATATGAGTTATCTGTCAGGCTTTTATGCGGAAAAATTTAATTATACAAGTGATGAGATGAAAGCCAGAATCGAACGCAGAATAAAGAAATATGCTAAAGATACAGCATTATCCACAATCAACGGATACTCATCAAAAACCATTGTTCATGAGAACTATAATATGATTCAGAAGAAATCAGAATATGTAATGCTGCCGGTATGGGTATTGAATTACAGATACAAAAACAAAGAATTTAAATTCACAATGAATGGCCAGACAGGAAAAATAGTTGGAGCCCTTCCGGTTTCAAAAGGAAAAATGGCTGGTACATTTTTTGGACTGACAGCAGGAATATTTATAATTCTGCACCTGATATTTTCAGTTTTAATGTAGTATATATTCTTGGTGAATAAATTTATTAACTAATTGAAACGGTGTACAGATTCAGACAATACATTAGTATAAGTATTTTGATGAAAGATGTGGAAGGTGAATTATGATAACGAAAAAGAAAAATAAATACAAAAAGATTACAATACTCGCAATATTAGCTGTCGTATTTATAAGCATTTGCGGTTTCTCAGAAAATGACCAGAGAGTATATGATTATGAAGATTTATATACAGAAGAACAGGAACAGAATTTAGAACAGAAACTATATGAGACTTCAAAAGATTTAAAATGTGAGCTTGCAATTGTTACAGTTGATGACTTTGACGGAAAAAGCAGCCAGGATTACGCAGATGATTTTTATGATGAACATAAGTTTGGCTCAGATTTTGACGAGACAGGTTTCCTTCTTGTTATAAATATGAATGAAAGAGAATTGTACATAAGTAATGCAGGAGAAGCGCCAAATTATTTTACAGATGATATGATAGATGAGATGGTATCATCTATTGGAAGTTATCTGGCTGATTCAGATTATATTGGAGCCGCGAACTGGTTTATCAGTTATGTTGATAAAAATATGTGGGAGGTCAACTATAACGAAGGTATAATGAGCAACTGGGTTGTCCAGCTTTTCATTGCAATAGTTGTTTCAGGTATCATTGTACTTGTTTTGGCGCATGGAAATAAATCAAAGATGACTGTCGGTTCAGCTACATACATGAAAGATAACAAAAGTAAAGTATTGCAAAAATCAGATTTGTTCATTCGTACAACAACAGTTTCACAGAAGATAGAATCATCGTCAAATAGTGGTGGTGGAGGTTCTACCCATACAAGCAGCAGCGGAAGTACACATGGCGGCGGTGGTGGAAAATTCTAATCTGCTCACGGGTATATTACAGGCACAGACTTTGAATGATTTTGGAATCATTGCCAGTATAACTAAAAAAATCCGGTAACTGAACCGATACCAGAAAGTCAGGCTAAATAGCTGACAATTGGAGATTGGTTCAGAAACCGGATTTTTTAGTTAAATTGATATTACAGGTTATACTAGTGTACTGTATCATTGATATTTCGCCAAATAACTTGTATAAATTTCCATCTGCTGCGTTGTCGTCAATCGCCGTAGCCCGCTACGACTCATTCCTCCGCCTTGCAGAACGAAAATTTATCCTGCGTTATTTAGCTGAAAGTCAGTGATACAGTACACTAGCTTCTTGCCAAGTTCTTCACATTCAGATAAAGCATTATCATCAGGAGTATCCTGACAAATAACACCGGCATCTCCCACAACAGTTGCTCCTGCATTTTTCATGCGCTCAACCCAGTCAGACATCCACTGACCATCACCCCAGCCGTAAGAACCAAATAAACCGATTTTTTTGCCGCTTGCAAAAGCTTCTACTTCTGAAACGAAAGGTTCCATTTCCGATTCTTCCAAAACTTCTGCACCCATTGCAGGGCAGCCTAAAGCAAATGAAGCTTCGTCTTTTAATGTATCAGCACTGAAATTTCCAACTTCAACAACTTCAGCCTCGCCTCCGGCCTGATTGATTCCATTTCCAACAGCTTCTGCCATTGACTGTGTGTTTCCTGATGCGCTCCAATATACTACATATACTTTACTCATAATTATTTAATTCCTCCTATACTGCTGCGCTTTGCAGCTCAATCTGATAATTAGCAATAATATCTTCAATGGCTGTGCCGCTTATAATCTGTTTTATAATGTCCTTCCTTGCATTGTCAAATAAATTAAAAATATGGACTTTTTCAGATACATTGGCATAAACCTTCCAATATCCTGAATATAGAAAATTCTTTCCTTCATTATCAATGAAGCCTTTGACATCTTCAATTGGATATCCGAGTAATACTCCCATTTCGTGTGGAAAACACTCGTGGTTATTCATGTACTTTTCGTATCTCAACGAAAATTTTCTGAGTATTTCATCAAGTGAAAAGCGAGTATACCCGGATTGGGAAAGTAAGTGCAAAACAGGTGAGGCTGCCAGAAAATTTTCTAACTGATATCTGTTAAATAACAGGAAAGTAACCTTGTCATCTGATTGGAGAAGAGAATAGGCACAGAACCCCGAATTTTTAATCAGTGCAAGCAGCCTGAACTCATCTTTCTTAGAAATGATAAGAAGATTGGAAACCTTCAGACCTGCAATTAAGGGCGCACATTGTAAAGCAAGCTTTACTTCAAGTTGTTCTGTCTTTAATTGTTGTATCAGTGAACTCATTTCCCTGCTCATGGCTCCTCCTTTAGTGATATGCCCGTTTGCTCTATAATGGGATATTGTGTTAGTTATAACTAACACAATATATAATATACTAAAAAGTTATATTTAGCAAGATGTATACATGACAATATTTATCATTTGCAAATATTTGCAAAATATACGCGGCATATAAAAAAATCCACAAAACAAAGATTAAAAATCAATGTTTTATGGATTTTGCGTATTTGTTAATAACTATTAAAAGATGCCAACGGATTGTTACCTGTTTGTTTTTTCAGGTTCCGGATATGATTCTCCAAAAAGTTCAACTGTCATTGATTTGATTACCTGTGGCTCTAATGGCCTGTCGCTGTAATCAGTAGCTGTTTCTGCGATTGCATTAACAATGTCCATACCTTCAGTAACTTTTCCGAAAGCGGCATACTGACCGTCTAAGTGTGGAGCGTTTTTGTGCATAATGAAAAACTGTGAACCGGCAGAATCCGGGTCCATTGCACGAGCCATAGAAAGAACACCTTCAGTATGTTTTAAATTATTGTCAAAACCATTAGCAGAAAATTCACCAGGAATACAGTAGCCAGGACCGCCCATTCCGGTTCCGTCAGGACAGCCGCCCTGAATCATAAACCCACGGATAACTCTGTGGAAAATAAGTCCATCATAATAATTTTTCTGAATAAGACTGATAAAGTTATTTACTGAATTAGGTGCTGTTTCAGGATAAAGCTCAGCTTTAATAATGCTGCCATTTTCCATTTCAATTGTAACTATTGGATTCTGTGCCATGATAAAAATCTTCCTTTCATAATAAAAATAATGTATGCCAAATTGTTTCATATCTGCGTAGTCTGTGATAAAATAGTAACAGTTCAGGCAGATTATAGAAATAATCAGCAATTCATATAATCAATATTCTATATTAATTTTACAAAAAGGTAAAGGGAAAAATAAATGTTTGATATGATATATGTGCAGGAAAACGTTGCTGCCCAAAATAAAACAGCATTTGAAAAATTAAAACAGCAGGCTGGCTGCCCAAAAGAAATAAAAATTATAAATATCACTCAGATAGACAATATAAAATCACAGCAGAAAATTTTATATATAGGAAATACGAAATTGTTTCTTGAAAAAGCATCACAGAATAATGCGGTCATTGCTGTTTTGAACGCACAGGAAGATTTATTCCCTTATAAATATGCTGTGGAATGCGTAAGTGATATAGATGAAGATTATGTAAATCTTATATATTGCCGGTATTATGGAATTGCCTATGCTCCTGTTGTTACTGAAAGGTGCATATTAAAAGAAATGAATTTAGAAAATGCGCAGAAATATCTGTCACTGTGTAGTTCGCAGCCGTACATTGCAGATTTCGCCAGGCCTTTGTGTGAAAAAAAAGAAATTAAACAATTTGCAAAATCTTATATTAAAGAAGCATATAATTTTTTCGGATATGGAATCTGGTCTGTTTACCAGAAAAATACAAGTAAACATATCGGGTATGCTGGAATTGACAATGCCGCAATAAAAAATGAAAATTACCTTATGTTATCTTATTATATAAATGAAAAAGAAAGACAAAAGGGATATGCGTATGAAGTGTGCAATGGTATTCTTGAATACGCAAGAGAAACAATTGGCGTACAGAATATATACTGTATCATTTCAGAGGACAATGTCGCATCAAGAAATACGGCCGTCAAATTACAGTTTAAAGAAATAAAAAAAATTAACAAAAATAAAGCCATACTCTATTTACGAAAATTATAAATTTTGGTACAATAAAAGATGACATCGAAGAAAAGAGGTTTGTTTATATAATGGAAAATAAACATAAGACGAAGACGATATGTTTTGCAAATAATAAAGGCGGAAGCGGAAAGACTACAACCTGTTCTAACATTGCGTATGGTCTTACACTTCTTGGAAATAAGGTTCTGCTAATCGATGGAGATATGCAGATGAACCTTACACTTTCCTTTTTCGAAGAAGAGAAAGTTTTGGAAATGGCTCAGAGTGAGAAGAATTTATTTTATGCAATACGTGACCAGAAAGATTTGACAGATTATATAATTCATACAGAATATGATAATCTGGATATCGTCCCATCATCTACGCTGATGAGTGGAATAGAATATGAATTGTTTACAAAATGGCAGAGGGAATATATCCTAAGGAAAGGCTTAAAGAAAATCAAAGAAGAAGGAACATATGACTATATTCTTATTGATGCACCGCCTACGCTTGGCGGCTGGGTAATGAATGTTCTTTGTGCAAGCGATGAACTCATCATTCCTGTTGAAGCAAGTCCGTGGGGCTTATTTGGTCTGGCAAATTTATTTGAATTTGTTAATGATGTCAAAGAGATAACAGAAAATCTCCATCTTATGGGAATTGCGATAACTAAAGTTGATACCCGCAAAAATTATTTTAAACAGACATTAGATACATTAAAAGAACTTGAAGATGTGTATGTATTTCAAAATTATATTCGTGTAGACAGCTCGGTAGAGTGGGCGCAGGACAACAGCCGTCCTGTACTTGCATACAAAAAGAGCAGCAGAAGTGCGATGGAATACATGGAATTAACTAAGGAGGTAAATAATTATGGCAGTAGGTAAAGGAAGTATCAAGAGAGCATCAAATGCGGCAAAAGCAAAGACAACAGCCGTACAATCTGAAGTTAAAACAGAGACAACAGATAATGCAGAAGTAAAAGAAATTAAAACTGAGGCAGCAGATAATGCAGAAGTAAATGAAACTAAAACAGAAACAGCAAAAACTGCTCCAAAGAAGACAGCAGCCAAAACAACTAAGAAAACAGCAGCCAAAACAACAGCAACGAAAAGAACACCGCGAAAAACAACAGCGGCAAAAGAGACAGCCAAGACAGAAAACAAAGAAAAAACTTACGAGCTTGTTGATGGAATTTCATGCAATATGCCCAAATTCCTGTTATAATTTTTGGGTGATTTTATATTCAATCTAGTTGTTAATCTTGACTTTTTTTGATGAAAAGAGTAAGCTATAGAGTAAGTATTTTCAATTTGAAGCAAGATAAAAATGCTTAATAAAAACTTTGGAGGTGTCTCAAAAGATGAAAGAATTCGGAATTATGACCAAAATATATTTTGGCGAAAATGCATTAGACCGCTTGATTTCTCTGCCATATAAGAAGGTTCTTGTTATTACAGATCCGTTTGTAGTAGAAAGCGGAATGATTAGATTAATTACATATCGTTTATATGTTAGTGATATAGATTTTGAAATTTACAGTGATGTTGTACCGGATCCTCCGGTTGAGAAAGTAGTTCTTGGAGTTAAGAAGCTTCTTGATTACAGACCGGAAGCAATAATAGCAGTTGGTGGTGGTTCTGCTATCGACTCTGCTAAGGCTATGAAAGAATTTGCAACACAAATTGGAGATTTAAAGGAACTTGCACTTATTGCAATCCCTACAACAAGTGGTACAGGCTCAGAAGTAACAAGCTTCTCAGTTATAACAGATACAGAGACTCATACAAAATATCCTCTTGTATCACCATCACTTACTCCTGCAGAAGCAATACTTGATGCAGAACTCGTAAAGAGTGTTCCACCATCAATTACAGCAGATACTGGAATGGATGTACTTACGCACGCTTTAGAGGCTTATGTAAGTGTTAACAGTAATGAATTTTCAAATGCTCTTGCTGAGAAAGCAATAGAAATTTGTGGTGGATTTTTATTAAGAGCATATTACGATGGAAATGATATGCACGCAAGACAGAAGATGCATGTTGCATCATGTCTTGCAGGACTTGCATTCAATTCAGCAAGTCTTGGATTAAATCATGGTATGGCACATCAGTTGGGAGCAAATTTCCATATTCCTCATGGTCGCGCTAATGCAATGCTTCTTCCGCATATAATAGAATACAACAGTGATATCAATCAGCACAGCAGAAGCAGAAAAGAATATCTTCCTGCTGTAAAGAAATATGTTAATGCTGCCAAATTATTAGGTTTAAGCAACTTCAATGAAATAACAACAGTAAGAGCACTTGTAAACTGGATTCAGTTCATGTTAAAAGAAATGGATATTCCATTTACAATTGAACAGACAAAGAAGACTACAGAAGAAGACTACATGAGTAGAATATCTTCAATGGCAGATGCTGCTTTAGCAGATGCATGTACAGCAACAAATCCAAGAGAACCACAGAAATCAGAAGTTATGGAAATATATCGTAATCTTTGGAATAGCTAAAATAATTATATATTAGTAGAAAATAAGCCTGTTATATAACTATTTAAATGATGAGGGATTGTTATATCCTGCAGATTTTAATTTGAAATCTGTAATCAGTAAATATTTTATGTAACAGGCTGTTTTGTTATAATGTTTAATAGTTATATCTTATTTCTCAAAAGGTGTTTCCTTTGCAAACAAAATGAGATTATTTTTGTATTTACTTATAAAGTAGTATATATAATGATTATTAGTGTAGTTTTCAAATAGTAAACGCAGTGATTATTAGTGTAGTTTTCAAATAGTAAACGCAGTGATTATTAGTGTAGTTTTC
>CAJJNI010000111.1 GCA_905193085.1 uncultured Lachnospiraceae bacterium
AAACAATAATACAGATTACTACAGATATGGTATATTTGAAAACTGCTCAAAGTTAGAAAGTGTAGTTATTGGTTCTAATGTTGAAAATATTGGAATAGATACATTTGCAGGGACAGCATTAAAGAGTGTTGATATTCCTGACAGTGTTGTAACGGTTGAAAAAGGTGCTTTTTATAACTGTAAGTCATTGGAAGAAGTTAAGATAGGTAAGAAAGTGCGAACAATTGGTGATATGGCATTTTCGGATAACGAATCATTAAACTCAATAAATATTCCAAGTAATGTTGAAAATTTAGGAGAAGCAGCATTTTATGGCTGTTCAAGCCTTACAAGTGCGGTGATTGGAAACGGTGTAACTGATTTAAAATCAGCCAGAGGCACAGGCAATGGTGCAGATAACAGCGATTATTATACAAGAGGAACATTTGAAAATTGTACTTCTTTAGCTGCACTGACAATTGGAAATGGTGTAAAAAGTATTGGAACAGATGCATTTGCAAATACAGC
Source organism: uncultured Lachnospiraceae bacterium (assembly GCA_905193085.1). GTDB lineage: Bacteria > Bacillota > Clostridia > Lachnospirales > Lachnospiraceae > CAJJNI01. Next base: position 508 of record CAJJNI010000111.1, read on the forward strand.
ATTAACAGAAGTTGTAATTCCGGATAATGTTGTTACAATGGAAAATGGTGTATTTTACAATTGTAAAAATCTTGAAAAAGTTACAATTGGAAATGGTACAACAAAAATTGGCAGTTCTGCATTTTACAAATGTGAAAATCTCAAAGACATTAAATTAAGTAATTCGATTATTTCAATTGGAGATGAAGCTTTCTTAGGAAATAGCTCTTTGGAAGAATTATTGATTCCAAGCAGTGTTACATCATTAGGAGCAGGTTTATGCTATAATTGTACTTCATTGAAAAAAGTTATAATAGGAAATGGTGTTACAGCATTAGAGTCAAGCCGCGGTACCGGAGATGGAGAAAATAACATTGATTACTATACAAAAGGAGCTTTTGAAAACTGTACTAATCTCACAGATATTGAATTAGGTAATACACTTGTTTCTATAGGCGTAGATACATTTTCTTCAACTAAAATAGCTTCAATTCTTTTACCTTCAAAATTGACAACAATTGAAAGAGGTGCATTTTATAATGCCGCTTTCAGTAATATGTATTTTACGGGTTCAGCTCCAAAATTAGGTGAAAGTTTGTTTGGAAACAGTAGTGTAGCTTTACTGTATAAAATATCATCAGCAAGCGGATATGATAAATTAGAGTATTCATTTAGTGATTTTACACCAATTTCAGTTAAATTTGATTTAAATGACGATAATGTTTTTGCTATAGCACCTACAACACAGTACAAATCACCTGATGGCGGATATGTGATTGAGCCTATTTCACCTACAGCAGAAGGATATCTGTTCCTGGGCTGGTATCATGATGCAGCATGTACAACAGAGTGGAATTTCCTTGAAGATAAGGTTACAGAAGATACAACAGTTTATGCAAAATGGGTTAAAACATCAGATACAGTACCTGAAGCTCCAAAGAATATAACAACATCAGAAAGTAAATCAAAGAGTGCCACAATTTCATGGGACGCAGTATCAGGAGCAACAAAATATAAAGTTCTGGTAGACGGAAAAGTTGTAGCAGATTCAGTAGATACAACATCATACAAACTTACAAATCTTGAGCCTGAATCAGCATATGAAGTAGTAGTCGTTGCTGTAAATGATAAAGGTGATTCAGAAAACAGCCTTATAAAAGTTGTTTATACAGAAAAATCATCTGGCGAAGATGACCCGACAGAGACACCAGACCCTTCAGAAGATATTTTACATGGTGATATCAACTTAGATGGAAAAGTAGATTTGCAGGATGCAAACATGTCACTTCGTGCGGCATTAGGTATTGAAAAAGATTTATCCGAAGATGCAATCTGGGCTGGTGATGTAAATAAAGATAATTCACTTGATTTACAGGATACAGTTATGATTTTAAAGGGTGCACTTGGAATTATAATATTAAATTAATCAAGTTATTTGATTATTCATAAGTTAAAATAAAGCATAATTTTAGCTGAATCAGGCAGGTATATCAGATTACAAATATGAGTCTGACAGATTTATGTACATATAATAATTAAAATAATGATATAAAATTAAAAAGCATATTCTTCTAAAGTAGTAGAACTGTTTAGGGGAATATGCTTTTTTTATGCTTCACATTCCCACACAAGTTCATCAATCTGCCTGTCATACTTTGCAAATTCAGCTGCATTTTTGCAATTTGTAATTTGTTCTGTAAGATTGATGATTTGTTTCATTTTATCAGGTGGGGCAGCGGGAATTGGAATCTGCTCGATATGCGAGCGCAGCACTTTTACTGATGAAAAACGGTTTTCGAAAATAAATTGTGCGGCTGATGAATTTAGCACTGCAAGTATATAGCGGATATCAAGTCCGGGTATTTTAGGGATAAGGAAATTACAACTGTTGAGTGTAAGGCAGCCCGTAGTATCAAGTGCAAATGTGAGCCGCTTATTTATAAAACGGTATACGATTTTTTCAGATTGATATTTGCTTAATGGGGCGCACTGCTGTAGTTTGGCGGGAACGAATTCTATATAATTAGAAGGTGCTTTTATGTTATATCTTGAAATATCGGTGCCTTTAAGTATTGGCATCATAGTTTTTTTTGTGTCCTTTGTATCTGATATAAATTCTTTGTTATTCCCCGTCACAATTCCAAGACCAAATTCAGCATTATTTTTTAAATAATAGCAGTTAGTTTTACCTAACAGTTTCATGAGTCTGCAGTATTTTTCATTATTGATAAATACAGGCATGAAATCAGGAGTAAAGGAGCGTGTCTTTTCAGTGATAAAAATACAGTTATCGGCTTCTATCCTGATGGGGTTTTGTTCAATATAATTTAAAGTATCATGTATATTGTTAATGTTTAAATTATTGTCAGCATTGTTAGTTGCATTGTAAATCGAATTTATATTGCTGTTGAATTTGTTATTAGTACAAGCTGAGTTGTTGATAATATTGTTGTCAGTATATGTTCTGATTGTATTAGTTGTATTATTTTGATTATCTGCATTAGTTGATTTTTCCCATACAAAAAATATACCGGGGCAGTTTACATTTTTAAATGCTTCTGAGAGGTCTTTTATATAATTCAATTTTCCAAGTTTTAGCATAATATTACAAATATTCTGATGTGTTTTTACAATAAATATGCTTTTTGGAACGATAAAGCAAATCTGTCCGCCATGATTTAGAAGATGGGCAGAGTGTTCGATGAACAGGCTGAAACTTTCAGCTCCTTTGGCGGTTGCACATGTAAGATAGGGTTTTAATGAGTCTACATAGCTAGAATCAAGACTGCTTCCCCAGGGCGGGTTTCCAATTATATAGTCAAATTTAAAATTCGGATTTGATGTAAGATAATCCCTGCATTCAAAGTGCATGCATAATTCATCGTATGTTAAATTCATGTTTCGCAGATAAAAATTAATTCGTATAATCGATATACTTATGTCATCAATGTCATATCCGTAAATATTATCGAAAGATATTTGTTTTGGGAGGGTTAATAAAAAACTGCCACTTCCGCATGCCGGGTCAAGTATTTTAATATTTTTGTCAGGGCTTTTGTGTGCATAGTTTTCAAAAACTGTTTCATTCAGTGTGCGTGCAAGAGAAAGTGGTGTAAAATATGCGCCCTGTTTTTTGCGATTACCGATACTTCTGATAGAAAGGTATAAAAGTCCTGCTAAATCCTCATCTAAATCGGCGGTAATATCTTCTGAAAACAATTGTTCTGCGATAGCAGAAAGATTACTGCTTAAATAATCATCATAAAAACTCATATTTTCCAGACAATTATATTTATCATCAAAATAATTTTCTTTAGAATGATGCTTATCTATTTGCAGATTGTTATTTAAAAGTTTATCATCAAAATAATTTCCTTCGGAGTATTGATTATTATTTAACAAATTGCTGTTTGAAGATTTATCATCAGTATAATTTTCCTCAGAATAGTGTTTATCATTGAGCAGATTGTTATTTAAAAGTTTATTATCAGAATAACTTTCTTCTGAGTATTGCTTATCTATTTGCAGAGTATTATTTATCAGATTATCTTTCAATAAATCGCTTACAAGATAGTACATCGTCTGATTTTCTGATTTATTTTTTGAAGTCAGGAAATGGTTTAACTGGCAGTCAGTAGTTTTATAAGAAATTCCTTTTAACTGAAAGAAAATGCGGACGATGCATTCTGAAAGTATAAATCTGATACTTTTCAGGGAATATAACTGGTTGTCGGAAATCAATTTAATAAGATTATTACAAAATGCAGTGTTTTTGTTGTCTTTTTTTAAGTATGCACTGTAAAGTTCAGAGTTTTTTTTGTAGGATTTATTCCTGCGGCTTTTTAATGATGAGATTTTGTTGTTTAAGAGGGCTGATTTAAATGCTTCTATTTTGTGACACAAAAAAAGAGGCTGTCTGCCATTGTATGCATCAGCTTCTATTTTGTTAAGTTTAGTCCAGTTGCGGACAGTTGCAGGATTAACCTGCAGATAGTCCGCACACTGTTTTAATGTAAAATATTCATTAACTGAATCTTTGTTGCCGGTTGAAATATTATTCTGTTTCTGAGTTGTCCTTGGAATTGTAGTTTTCATTTAATTTAAAATCTCCGTCTGAAGTTATAACGCCACATTTTTGTAAAGCTTCTATAGTATTTGTACAGTCGGAGTTGATATACAATTCATAGTATTGGTCAGATGTATCTTCGGTACTAAATTCAGCACTGCTATCAGTGATGGTGTCATAATTACTATAACTTGAAATATCAAGTTCAAATTCCGGCTGTGTTGATGAATTGACATACATTGTATTATACACTATATTTCCTGATTTTACATCTTTTTTTGCTGCTTCAAATATTTCGTAGTAATCAGCCGGTGATAACATTATTGATGCAGCTATCTCATCATTATTATTTAATTTGTAGAGAGTCATATCATCAATATTATTTAACTTTGATAATGCATTGTAAAGAATATTAAATTTATCTATTGCATTGTTTATTTCATTATCAATATTTTGAATTGACTTGTCAGTCTCGTTCTGATTTTCAGTGTTAAAGTCATAACTGTAGCTTCTGGTTATCTTTTTGCCATTTTTTAAATTGTACTGAATGTAGTAGCTGTTTGAGTTATCTTTTAAATAGCTGTCATTTGCAAGAATTTCTTCTTTGGAATCAATAAGCTGTTTGTGGATATTCATAAATTCAGCAATTTCTTCCTGATTGTCAGTAGTAAATGTTATTCCATAACCGTATGATATTTTTGCACTTTCTACAGAATTTATATCCGGCATTTTCTTTTCAACACCATATATATCAAAGATAACTGATGCAAAAATAACAATTGAAATTCCAATATATACAAATAATCCCGGATTTTTCGTTGAAAATACTTTAATTGTTTTATTAAACAGCATTTTAATGATATAAAATATAACAACACTTGAAAGCAGGAATATTATAATGAGCTGCGCCTTTCCCAGGTGTGAAAAATATGTTTTATCATAGTTGATATAGTACATTCCAAACATTGCAAGAGTAAGTAATCCCGAGCAGATGAGTGTTGCAACATAGTGGAAAACTGGCTCAAGCTTTTTGGCAGTGATAGGGTCGCCCTGATTTTCAAGGTTTTTCTTATTGTATAAGATGTTAGCTAGAACTAATAAAATTGCTCCTATTATACAGTATACTGCAAGTACCTTAAGCGGTTTTGCGGCTAATTTAGTTGTCTCATAATCTATGCCAAGATTTTGCAGTATATATATAAATGGTGTAAATATTGTGTGTCCCATATTCCATGTGTTTGTTAAACCGAAAAACATGGAGTAAATTAAAAGCATGCACAAATTTTCAGCAGCAAAGAACCAGAGGTTTAAGAAACCAAACATAACAGGAACAGCGATTATATGTCCTGTAAGCATAACAGCTAAAATTGTAAGGCTGAAAAATACAAAAATGTATGCAATCTGAACTGCCATAGCAGGAAATACAGTTACTGCATATGAAATTTTGGCTGTTTTAATCAGTAAATATACAAAGGATGTAAGTCCTGAAAGAACAAACGGTGCAATTGAAAGTATAAATCCTGAAATAACAGAAGATATATACAGACAGTTTCTTGTAAGTGGAAGTGCATGTATTGTTCTGCTTATTTTGTGCTGGAACATGTAATAAAAACATGCAACTCCGCAGCAGAATGTATAAAATGCCATAACAAACTGATTGATATCGCGCAGTGCAGTGTTTGTGTGACTGACATATATGTCAGTTGATTTTATCATTGATAAAATATTCACCGTTTTTGCTGTCATTTCCTGTGTAAAAAAGTCAGTAGTGAATATATTGCGCAGGTTGTTTATCAGTAATAAAATTTCAATAACAAGAACTATCAGTGCAAATGGCAGGATACGACGAACATTTTCGGAAAATATTTTCCTGTTAAAAAAGGATGTCTTTGCATTCATAACCTGTACCTCCTAACTCGTAGATAAATATTTCTTCCAATGTAAGTGGAAGTGGTTCAATTAAGAGCGGATTAAGCGGCTCTAACTGTCTGATTGCAAAAGTAGGACTGTCTTTTACAATTAGTGTAGTGATTCTTCCAAGAGAGGATTCATGGAGAACATTAAGCTGCGCCGGCCACTGTGGTGTATCAGCGTCAAATGCAATCTGTATTTTACAGATGTTTTCCTGAAGTTCAACCAATGAGCGTTCTAAAAGAATTTTACCGTTGCTCATAATTCCTACATGGTCGCAGACATCTTCTAATTCCCTTAAGTTATGTGAGGATACAAGTACTGTTGTATTTCTCTCAGCTACATCCATCATTATAATACTCCAGATTTGCCGGCGCATTACAGGGTCAAGACCGTCAACTGGCTCGTCAAGCACAAGAACTTCCGGAGACATGCACATTGAAAGCCAGAAAGCAGACTGTTTTTGCATACCTTTTGATAATTTTCTTATCGGAGCTTTTAAATCGATAGTAGGAAATGCATCTTTTAATGCTTCAAATCTTTTTGTATCGAATTGAGGATATATTCCCTTGTAATATTTCATCATATCGTGTGTTGAGTAATTTCCAAAATAAAAAATGTCATCAGGTATATATGCAATTTTCTGTTTGGCAGCGACATTTTCCCATACCGGTTCGTTATCTATTAAAACAACCCCTGAATCCTGTTTATAAATACCGGTTATGTGCCTTATGACAGTTGATTTGCCGGCACCGTTAGGTCCTACAAGACCGTATACACTACCTTTTGCAACATGCATTGACAGACCGTCCAAAGCTTTGAAACTGCCGAAAGTTTTAACTAAATCTACAGTTTGTATCATACTTTTCTCTCCTTTTCTAAAACATTGCTTATGCGTGCTGTTAAGTCTTCTTTCGTGTGACCAAGATATGATAACTCAAGAACTATCTCGCCAAATTTTGTCAACAGCTCAGTTTCCCTTTTGGTATCAATATCCTTCATCGGTGCTGCAAAAGAACCTTTACCGGGAATAGTATATATATATCCATCATTTTCCAGTTCATGATATGCTCTGCTTATTGTATTTGGATTAATGGCAAGACTTGTTGAAATTTCCCTTATTGAGGGTAACTTTTCGTCTTCTTTAATTACACCAGAGACGATATGTTTTCGCAGCTGTTCCTTTATTTGTTCATATATTGGTCTGTTGTCTCTGTAATCCAGTTCAATCATGGCGTACCTCCTTCCTTACAATACTAACTGTATTAAATGACTTAATACAGTTATAGTACACTTGACGTTATTTGTCAAGAGTAATATTTGCATAACAATAAATATTGCATTATAATGATGCCAGGGTCAAAAAGCCTTTTACCCACATGAGCTTGCTCATATGTGGGTGAAAGGCTTTGGGACTCGCCCCGCAGGCATC
>CAJJNI010000112.1 GCA_905193085.1 uncultured Lachnospiraceae bacterium
GAATGAAAATATGACTAAAAAACAATTGGCACTTGAGGTAATTGAACTTTTAAAAAAAGGGTATCCTGACTCGGACTGTACCCTGGACTATGACAGTGCATGGAAGTTACTGGTCAGCGTCAGACTTGCTGCACAGTGCACAGATAAAAGAGTAAATGTAATAGTTGAAAAATTATATGAAGAATTCCCTGATGTCGATGCACTTGCCAATGCTTCTGTGGAAAGAATCGAAGAAATTGTCAGACCATGTGGGCTTGGTAAGAGCAAGGCAAGGGATATAAGTGCATGTATGAAAATGTTAAAGCAGGATTATAACGGAAAAGTTCCAAATGATTTTAATAAGCTCTTAAAGCTTCCGGGAGTAGGAAGAAAAAGTGCTAATCTGATTATGGGAGATGTGTTTGGAAAACCTGCAATAGTTACAGATACACACTGTATAAGGCTTTGTAACAGAATCGGTTTGGTAGATGGCATAAAAGAGCCTAAGAAAGTTGAGATGGAACTCTGGAAAATAATTCCACCACAAGAAGGAAGTGATTTTTGCCACAGACTGGTTGAACATGGGAGAAAAATATGTACGGCAAGAACAAAACCATATTGTGATAAATGTTGTCTGAACAGCATTTGTAAAAAGAACGACATATAAAATTTGATAGAAGGTACAATATGAAAAAAGAAAAAAGTTAAAACTGCTCCCACGGATAATTCTGTTAGAAGTGGTTACAATCAGTAGCAAACAGTCTTGACAGCCTTAAATTTACAGAGATATTATTAGAATTATAAACAGTTACATATATAAGTGCCAGAAACTTCAGGTTAAGTATGAATTAGGCAAAAAATTCATGAAAAACCAAAGTTTTTGGCATTTATTTTTTGCAGCCGGTTTATAAAAAAATACCTGCAAAAAATAAAAAATTTAAAGGATTTTGTATTTCTTTGTAGAATTAATATAATTAGAGGTATTTTTGGCAGAAGTAGAAATATAATGTATTTTAAGCAGTTTTAGGAGGCAGGCAAATGACAATTCGTCAGATGCAGGAACAGAGAGAATTAGAATACTTAAGTAAATATGCGGCATTTAGTTCTAAATCAAAAGGAAGAGAAATTGAAGAAGAACAGTGCGATATAAGACCTGTATATCAAAGAGACAGAGACAGAATTTTGCATTGTAAGGCATTTAGAAGATTGAAGTCAAAGACACAGGTTTTTTTAACTCCTGTCGGAGACCATTACAGGACGAGACTTACGCATACACTGGAAGTTTCGCAGAATGCAAGGACTATAGCAAAAGCACTAAGACTCAATGAAGAATTGGTTGAGGCAATCGCTTTAGGTCATGATTTAGGACATACACCATTTGGACATTCAGGAGAACAGGCATTAAACAGCATATGTAAATTGGGTTTTTCACATAATAAGCAGAGTGTGCGAATTGTTGAAAAACTTGAAAAAAAAGGCGCAGGACTTAATCTTACATGGGAAGTAAGAGATGGTATTCTAAATCATCAGACTGCTGGAAATCCGCATACATTGGAAGGAAAAATAGTAAGGCTTTCGGATAAAATTGCATATATCAATCATGATATTGATGATGCAGTCAGGGCAAAAGTGCTTACAGAAGAAGATATACCTATAGAGTACCGTGAAATATTGGGATTTTCATCAAGAGAAAGACTTAATACACTTATACATGATATTGTGAAAAACAGTTACGATAAAGATGATATAGTTATGTCAGAATTTGTCTCGCAGGCGATGTCAGATTTAAGAGCATTTATGTTTGAGAGAGTTTATACAAATCCACTTGCAAAATGTGAAGAAGGCAAGGCAAAACACCTTCTTATAGAGTTGTATGAGCATTATCTTAATCATATAGATGTGCTTCCACTTGAATTTATTGATTTGATGAATAAAGGTGAGCCGAAAGAAAGAGTTGTATGTGATTATATAGCAGGAATGTCAGACCAGTATGCTGTTACAGTATTTAAAAATATATATATGCCAAAACAGTGGCTTGTGTACTAGTATAACGATTTTAAATTAACTACACCATATCACTTGTCTATTTTCCTGATAGCACACATCAAAAATCCTCAGCGTAGCCCGCTACGCCTACGTTTTTTGACATGCACTCTCAGAAAAATATCCTATGTGAATGGTATAGTTATTTAGAAATCGTTATACTGGACATTTTTGCCAGTGAATAATATGAAAGTGAAAGGAAAGTGATGGTGCACTATGCATTATCCGGAAGAATTAATAGAAGAAGTCCGTACATCTAATAATATTGTTGATGTGATTTCAGGTTATGTTAAATTAAACAGGAAAGGAAGTTCATATTTTGGACTTTGCCCTTTCCATAATGAAAAATCACCTTCATTTTCTGTTTCGCCTAACAAACAGATGTATTATTGTTTTGGCTGTCATGCCGGTGGAAATGTAATTACATTTCTTATGGAATATGAGCACTACAGTTTCATAGAAGCAGTGCAGGCTCTTGCTGACAGAGCAGGAATTAAGCTTCCAGAGGTTCATTATTCCAAAGAAGAACAGGCAAAGGCAGATAAAAAAGCTGCAATTATGGAAATGAATAAGCTTGCAGCAAATTATTTCTATTCAAGGCTTAAATCAGATGCGGGAAAAAATGGTCTTGAATATTTCAGACAGAGAAAACTTAGTGACGAAACAATAAAACATTTTGGGCTTGGTTATTCATTACAGTACAGTGATGATTTGTACCGCTATCTTAAGCAGAAAGGATATTCTGATGACATATTAAAAGAATCCGGGCTTATAAGCTACAATGAAAAATACGGTCCATCGGATAAATTCTGGAATCGTGTTATGTTTCCTATTATGGATGTTAATAATAAAGTAATAGGTTTTGGCGGAAGAGTAATGGGAAAAGGTGAGCCTAAATACTTAAATTCACCTGAAACAATTTGCTTTGACAAAAGTAGAAATTTATATGGGTTAAATTTTGCGAGAATAACCAAAGAAAAATACATGCTTTTATGCGAAGGGTATATGGATGTTATTGCGATGCATCAGGCAGGCTTTACTAATGCGGTTGCATCTTTGGGAACTGCATTTACAAGTCAGCATGCAATGCTTCTAAAGCGGTATACTGATGAAGTTATTCTTGTTTACGACAGTGATGAGGCAGGTACAAAAGCCGCGTTGAGGGCTATACCGATGCTTAGAACTGTAGATATGTCAGTGCGAGTTTTGCGAATGGAGCCATATAAAGACCCTGATGAATTTATCAAAAATCTTGGCGCAGATGAATTTAAGAAAAGAATTGAGCAGGCGAAGAACAGCTTTATATTTGAGGTTGAGATGCTCGAAAAAGATTATAATATGTCTGACCCGGAAAGTAAGACAAGGTTTTTTAAAGAAGTTGCAAAGAAACTTCTTGATTTTAAAGAGGAATTAGAACGCGAGAATTATATACAGACTCTTGCGTCTATTTATAAAATTGATTCAGAAATGTTGCGTTCTTTGTTAAAATCTGTTAGTATGACACTTTCAGGCACAACTGCACCGATACGGCCAAAGCCGACTGTTTCTAAAAAAGAAAATAAAGAAGACGGAATGCAGTTGTCCCAGAAATTGTTTTTAACATGGCTTATCGAAGAACCGGCACTGTATGACAAAATAAAGTCATATATAACCCCGAAAGATTTTACTGAAAAATTTTTCAGGGAAGTTGCAGAAATGCTTTATGAACAATTTGAGAAAGGAGAACTTGATCCGGCAGGCATAATAAGCCGGTTTACGGATGAAGAAGAACAAAGAAAAGCAGCGGGCATGTTTAATGCAAGCATAAGGCAGTTAGAGACTAAAGAAGAAAAAGAAAAGGCTCTCAATGATACTGTGTACAGATTGAAAGAGAACAGTATCAGGTACGCATCTGAACATTTGGAACCGACAGATTTGCAAGGTCTGCAGGAAATTGTTAAAGAGAGAAAAAAATTACAGAATTTAAAGCAGATGCATATTTTTATAGATTAAGGACAAAATAAAAACAGCTTTTGGAAGGATGTTGTGAAGATGGACGAGAATACAGTTAAGTTTGAAGAAAAATTAAAAGAGCTTGTAGAGTTTGCCAAAAGAAAAAAGGGAACTCTTGAAAATCAGAAGATTATGGAGTTTTTTTCCGAGGTTGATTTAGATCCGGATCAGATGGATCATATATATGAAGTTCTTGAAAATAATAATATAGATATTACAAGAATTACAGATGACGATGATGATGACCCGGATATTATACTTTCCGAGGAAGATGAGGTTGAAATGGAAAATATTGACCTCTCAGTTCCTGACGGTATAAGTATCGAAGACCCTGTAAGAATGTATTTAAAAGAAATCGGTAAAGTTCCACTTCTTAGTGCAGAGGAAGAAATAGAGCTTGCAAGAAGAATGTCAGAAGGCGATGAAGAAGCAAGAAAGAGGTTAGCTGAGGCTAACTTAAGACTTGTTGTAAGTATTGCCAAAAGATATGTTGGACGTGGTATGCTTTTTCTTGATTTGATTCAGGAAGGTAACTTAGGTCTTATTAAAGCTGTTGAAAAATTTGATTATACAAAAGGATATAAATTCAGTACCTATGCAACATGGTGGATAAGACAGGCTATAACAAGAGCTATTGCTGACCAGGCAAGAACAATCAGAATACCTGTTCATATGGTAGAGACAATCAACAAACTTATCAGAGTTTCACGACAGTTACTTCAGGAATTAGGACGCGAACCTACCCCGGAAGAAATTGCAAAAGAAATGAATATGCCTGTTGACAGGGTAAGAGATATTTTAAAAATTTCACAGGAACCTGTTTCTTTGGAAACACCAATCGGTGAAGAAGAAGACAGTCATTTAGGTGATTTTATACAGGACGATAATGTTCCTGTACCTGCTGAGGCAGCAGCTTTTACACTATTAAAAGAGCAGCTTAATGAAGTGCTTGATACTCTTACAGACAGAGAACAGAAAGTGTTAAAATTAAGATTTGGTCTTGAAGATGGAAGGTCACGTACACTTGAAGAAGTCGGTAAAGAATTTCAGGTAACAAGAGAGCGAATCAGACAGATAGAAGCTAAAGCGTTAAGAAAACTCCGTCACCCAAGCAGAAGCCGTAAACTCAAAGACTATCTTGACTAGGAGACACTATGCAGCTTTCAGAGAGATTGAATACAATTTTAAGTCTTGTTTCTCAGAGCAAATGTGTAGCAGATGTAGGTTGTGACCACGGTTTTGTTTCTATAGAATTAATTAATAGAAAAATAGCTGAAAATGTAATTGCAATGGATATAAGACAGGGTCCGCTCATGCGAGCACAGGAACATATTATGCAGACCCGCCTTTCTGACAAAATACAGACAAGACTATCAGATGGTGTTGCTGCCTTAAAGCCGGGCGAAGCAGACAGCCTTATTATAGCTGGTATGGGTGGAAATCTTGTTATACATATTCTGGAAAATGGCAAAGAAACAGTTAAAGATATGAAACAATGCATTTTGCAGCCACAGTCTGAAATACAGAAAGTAAGAAAATATCTGAGAGAAAATGATTTTAAAATCATAGAAGAAAAGATGGTGTTTGAAGATGGAAAATATTATCCTATGATGAAGGCAGTTCCATCTTCAAATATCAGTAAAAATGAAAATAAACTTTATGACCGGTTTGGTGAGTATTTGTTAGAAACTAAAAATCCGGTTCTGGAAAAATATCTAAAGCATCAGTTAATTAAGAATGAACAGATACTAAAAGGTCTTTTTGAATATGCAGATTCACAAAAGATACGTATAAGTGAATTGACTGAAGATAGAAATTTGATAATGCAGGCTTTGGATTATTGGAAATAGAAGAAAGGGTGAATGTTTATGAGTGAAACTATAACAGTCAGTATTGCGGGAAAACAGACAGAATGCAGCTCTTCTCTTACATATGGTGAATTAGTCGAAAAATATCAGGATAAAGATAAAGCTGTAATAGTTGCGGTGCAGGATAATTATCGCCTTAGAGAACTTTCGTCACATGTAGAAGATGGGGCCCACATTACATTTGTAACAACAGCATCAGCTACCGGACAGCTTATTTATAAAAGAAGCATAATATTATTAATGTTAAAGGCTGTGTATGACATATATGGAAAAAATGCAGTCAGCGATATAAAGGTATTGTATTCGATAAGCAAAGGATATTACTGTACTGCCGGAAATATAAAGGTTGATGATGAATTTATAAGTCAGATATCAAAGAAAATGCATGAGCTGGTTGAGAGAAAACTTCCTATTACAAAGCGTTCAGTAAATGTAAGAGAAGCAATAAAGATATTTGATGAGTATGGAATGGGCGATAAAGTAAAGCTTCTTAAGTACAGAAGAAGTTCAAATGTCAATCTCTACAGTATAGAAGGCTTTGAAAATTATTTTTATGGATACATGGTTCCAAATACAGATTACCTGTGGAATTTTGAACTGAAACTCTATGAAGATGGTTTTGTATTTATGATACCAAAGCAGGAAGATACAAGAATTATTCCTGAATTTAAACCATTGCCAAAATTATTTCAGATACAGAAAACTTCAACTAACTGGGGAGAACTTGTTGATGTTGATTCAATAGGTGCTCTTAATGAAAAAGTTGCAAAGGGTCAGATTGGTGAGATGATTCTTGTCCAGGAAGCTCTCCAGGAAAAGAAGATTGCACAGATAGCAGAGATGATAGCAAAAGACAGCAGCAGAAAGATTGTAATGATTGCAGGTCCTTCATCTTCTGGAAAAACAACTTTTTCACACAGATTATCAGTGCAGTTAATGACACATGGATTAAAACCACACCCTATCCCGGTTGACGATTATTTTGTAAACAGGGAAAATTCTCCTGTAGATGAATTTGGCAACAAAAATTATGAATGTCTTGAAGCAATTGATGTTGAGCAGTTTAATGAAGATATGACAAGACTTCTCGCCGGAGAAAAGGTAGAACTTCCTACTTATAATTTTATTACCGGAGAAAGAGAGTATGGTAAAGGAAGATTTAAGCAGTTAGGTAAGAATGATATACTTGTTATAGAAGGTATACATTGCCTTAATGATAAATTATCATACAGACTTCCAAAAGAAAGCAAATTTAAGATTTATATAAGTGCATTGACACAGCTTAATATTGACGAACACAACAGAATTCCTACTACAGACGGAAGACTTATAAGACGAATGGTAAGGGATGCAAGAACAAGAGGAACATCGGCGGCAGAGACAATCGCACGCTGGTATTCTGTAAGACGCGGTGAAGAAGAAAATATTTTCCCATATCAGGAAGATGCTGATGTGATGTTTAATTCAGCGCTGATTTATGAACTTGCCGTTTTAAAACAATATGCAGAACCTATTCTTTTTGGCATAGACAGAGAATCACCTGAATATGCAGAAGCAAACCGCCTTCTGAAATTCTTAGGCTACTTTGTAGCAGTTGGAAGTGAAAATATACCAACAAATTCCATATTAAGAGAATTTGTTGGCGGTGGTTGTTTTAATCTGTAGTTTATTTAAGAACCCTGGATAATTTATCCAGGGCTTTTTTTTCTATCCGGCTTACATAGCTTCTTGAAATACCAAGTGCAGAAGCTATATCTTTCTGCGTTGTTTCGGGTGCACCGAACAGGCCGTATCTTAGTTTTATAATAGTCTGTTCTCTTGGAGTTAATACTTTGGTAAAATATTTATAGAGATTTTGTGTGTCTTCTTTCAATGAAATCTGCTCATAAATATCCTTTTCATTGCTTTCTAAAATATCAAGCAGATTTATC
>CAJJNI010000113.1 GCA_905193085.1 uncultured Lachnospiraceae bacterium
GGTTAATTATTCTAAAGGAGGAAAACAAAAAAATGGAAAAGAAAGTTTTTACATCTGAGTCAGTAACTGAAGGACATCCTGACAAAGTCTGCGATCAGGTATCAGATGCGATATTAGATGCGCTTCTTGCACAGGACCCAATGAGCCGTGTTGCATGCGAGACTTGTACTAAGAACAACATGATAATGGTTATGGGTGAGATTTCAACAAAGGCTGATGTTGATTATGAGCAGATTATTCGTGATACAATAAGAAAAATCGGATACACAAAGAAAGAATACGGTTTTGATGCTGATTCTTGTGAAGTTATTATCCGGCTTGACCAGCAGTCAGCAGATATTGCAATGGGTGTTGATAAAGCACTTGAAGCTAAAGAACATTTAATGAGTGATGAAGAACTTGAAGCAATTGGTGCCGGTGACCAGGGAATGATGTTTGGTTATGCAAGCAATGAGACTGAAGAGTATATGCCATACCCTATTTCACTTGCACACAAACTTGCACGTCAGCTTACAAAAGTTCGTAAAGATGGTACGCTTTCATATTTAAGACCTGATGGAAAATCACAGGTAACAGTTGAATATGATGCAAATGACAAACCTGTTCATATTGATGCTGTTGTATTATCAACACAGCATGATGAAGATGTGACACAGGAACAGATTCATGAAGATATTAAAAAATATGTATTTGACCCGATATTGCCAAAAGAACTTGTAGATGATAAGACAAACTTATTCATAAACCCGACAGGTCGTTTTGTAATTGGCGGACCTGTAGGTGACAGTGGTCTTACAGGACGTAAGATTATAGTAGATACTTACGGTGGTTATGCACGACACGGCGGCGGTGCTTTTTCAGGAAAAGACTGTACTAAAGTTGACCGTTCAGCAGCATATGCAGCAAGATATATTGCTAAGAATATTGTTGCAGCAGGACTTGCAGAAAGATGTGAAATTCAGTTATCTTATGCAATTGGTGTTGCAAGACCTACATCAATAAGAGTAGATACATTTGGAACAGGAAAATTATCAGAAGCTGAATTTGTAGACATGGTTAGAAATAACTTTGACTTAAGACCTGCAGGTATAATTAAAATGTTAGATTTAAGAAGGCCGATATATGAGCAGACTGCGGCATATGGTCATTTTGGAAGACATGATTTAGATTTGCCATGGGAAAAACTTGATAAAGTAGAGGCATTAAAGAAATTTGCTGAATAAGATTTTAAATCTCTGCTGTACATTCGTACAGTAGAGATTTTTTCTTTTTCACAATTTATAAAAATGTCATAAAATGTTGAAAAAAAATTGGTAATATTATATAATAAGAAGTATGGAAATCACAGCAATACTAATTTTACTGTAAAATAAACTGCCTATGAGGATTGGAGCGGTGTTATGTATAATGAGACAGATTTAATTATGGATCATACTCTTGAGATGCTTATAGTATTTGATGGGAATGGTAATATTGAAGACTACAATCAGGAGGCAGCAACACTTCTGGGCTATGATAAAGAATTAGCAGGAACTTCTCTGGAACACATATTTCCACAGATTTTTACAGAAGACAAAAGTTTTGCAGATATTTTGCGGGATAATTTAGATAAGAAGATATCAGATTTTGCTTACCGCCAGAACAGAACATGTTTTCCGGCAGATTTGAAAATACACTGTATTGATGAGACAGATGGAAAATATGTCTGTATGATAATTGACAAGATAGAGCAGACTGCTCTTGAAAAGGAACTTGTACAGGTAAGAGAGGAAGCTCTTTTAGCAAGAAAAGTTCAGAATGAATTTACTGCAAATGTTACGCATGAGCTTAGAACACCTGTAAATGGAATATTAGGACATGTGCAGAATCTTTTAGAGGAAACAAGCGATAAAAAGGTACTGGAGATTCTTGAAATTATTCAGCATTGCTGCAATAATATGAATAAAATTATCAACAATATTCTTGATTTTTCAAAACTTTCCGCTGGAAAATTTACAATTGAAGAAAGAAAATTTGATGTATATAAGATGATGAAACATGTATCAGATACAAGTATTGCCAAAATTCAGGAGAAAAATCTTGCATTTTCAATACATATTGCAGATAATGTTCCGGCAGAACTTATAGGCGATGAGCTTAGAATAACCCAGGTTTTAAATAATCTTATTTCAAATGCAATTAAATTTACACAAAAGGGAAGAATTGGTGTTGAAGTTACAAAGACATATAACAGTGCCGATGAAGTAGAACTGTTTTTCATGGTAATTGATACCGGAATTGGGATAGATGAAAAAGATAAAGATAAGCTGTTTAAAGATTTTTCGCAGGTAGATGCGTCAATTTCAAGAAAATTCGGTGGGACAGGATTAGGTCTTTCAATTTGCAAACAGCTGGTAGAACTTATGAAAGGTAATATATATGTTCAGAGTGAAAAAGGAAAGGGAAGCGAATTTTCTTTTTCGGTAAGGCTTAAGAAAGCCGGAGAAGACAGCAATGTCATAGTTAAAAATACTGAAGAAATCACATATACAGGTGCTTTAGAGGAATATAATTCAACCGATTATCTGAATTATACTGAGGTAGATGTTAATAAGGAAATAATATCAACTTTAGAAAAGCTGGTTTTATGTATAGATTTGGAGACATGGGATAAGGCAGAACAGTTTGCCATAAACATTAAGAATTTAGGCTCTGAGCTGGGAGATGATTTTCGAAGGGCTGTCGTAAGGGTAGAGATGGCAATAAGAAAAGAAAATTATGAAAAATCAGTTAAGGCATATGAACAGTTAAAAGAATTATATGAGTCTAAAGTAAATGATACAGGAGGGAGTCTATGATTGAAACAGGCAGCAGGCATAACATCAAAGTAATGATTATAGATGATGTGAGGATTAATCTGAGACTACTGGGCTCGGTAATTGAGAGCATGGGATACACTACTGTAAATTTTCAGAGTGCCAAAGCGGCAATAAAGGCTTTAAATGAAGAGGAAACTCCTTCGCTTATTCTGCTTGATGCAATGATGCCGGATATGGACGGTTTTGAATTTTGCCAGGAAATTAAAAAGAATGTCAGAACAAGGGATATACCGGTTATTTTTATTTCAGCTTCAATGGACGCTGAGGATAAAAAGAGAGGATTTGAAGCTGGAGCAGTTGACTATATAACAAAGCCTTTTGAACGTTCCGAGGTAATTGCCAGAGTTGGTCTGCAGCTTAAAATGTATGAAATGCAGCAGCAGCTTACCCAATATAATGCAAAGCTTAATAAAATTGTAATGGAGCAGAATTATAAAATAGAAGAAGAAAAGAAGATGCTTCTATTTGCTCTGGCAAAAGTTGCAGAAGGCAGAGATTCCCATACAGAAAATCATATTGCTAATATGCAGTACAATAGCCGCATACTTGCACAGAGTCTTCAGTTCAGCCCTAAGTTTGAGAAGAGAATACCTAACTGGTTTATCGAAAGTATTGAAGTGGCTGCGACACTGCATGATATAGGTAAGATTTTTATACAGGACAATGTATTGTTGAAGCCGGATAAACTTACTGATGAAGAAATGGAAATAATGAAAAAGCATTCTGAAAAGGGTGCAGGACTTTTGAGAAGTATAGCAAAAGAAACTTCAGAGAATGAATTTTTGAAGATGGCAATTGATATTGCAGAGTTTCATCATGAAAGATGGGACGGAACCGGTTATCCAAAAGGTCTTAAAGGCGAAGAAATTCCTCTTTCAGCAAGAATTGTGCATATTTTGGATGTTTACGATACAATTCATGGTGAACGCTGCTACAAAGATGCGTTTAGTGATGATGAGTGCCGCAGGATAATGTCAGAAGGTGCAGGGACAGAATTTGACCCTGATATATTTGAGATATTTAATAAGATATGCATGCGATTGAAGACAGATTAGAAGACAGAATAGGATGAATTACATATGACAGATGTAGAATTTCAAAGAATAGTTACATATGTAAAAAATACAAGCGGAATAGACCTTAGCCAGAAAAGAGTTCTTATAAAAGGACGGCTTACAAATTATCTCGTACAGAATGGGTATAACAGTTATAATGAATATATGAATGAAGTCGAGAGTGACATTACAAAGAAAAAGGCAGAAGAGCTTATCAATATTTTGACAACCAACCATACATATTTTATGAGAGAATTTGAACATCTTGATTTTCTGCGGAAAGTTGTATTACCGGAATTAAAGGAAAAAGAGAAGAACAGAAGAGATCTGCACATATGGTGCGGGGCATCTTCTACAGGTGAAGAACCATATACAATAGCAATGGTGCTTAAAGATTTTTTTGGACTGGAGCACAATATGTGGGATACAAGAGTTCTTGCAACAGATTTATCTACAAGAGTTCTTGAACATGCACAGAAAGGCATTTATCTTAAGGAACAGATAGCTCCGCTGCCGGAGAACTGGCGCAGGAGATATTTTAAAATGCTTAATCAGGACGAGTATCAGGTAAAACAGGAACTTAAAGATGAAGTAATATTCAGACAGTTTAATTTAATGGAGCCATTACCGTTTAAGAGGCCTCTTCATGTCGTATTTTTAAGAAATGTTATGATATATTTTGATGATGAGACAAAGAGAAATCTGATTGACAGGATATATGATGTGATGGTTCCGGGTGGGTATTTATTTATAGGTGCTTCAGAGGCACTTTACAGACCGAATACTTCATTTAAGTTTGTAAGACCATCAGTATACCGTAAATAGAAAGAAGGTATAGTCGTGCGGAGCATAAAGGTTTTAATAGTTGATGCTTCTCCTGTATTCAGAGATTTGATAACCAATGTTCTAAGAAATGACCCTGCAGTTACAGTTGTTGCTGCAGTGAGAGATCCAATTGAAGCAAGAGATGCCATTTTGAAATTTGACCCGGCTGTTATGGTGCTTGGTGTTGAACTTCCAAGAATGAATGGAATTGAGTTTTTAAGAAAACTTATGCCGCAATATCCTGTGGCAACGATAGTGTTTGGTGAAACTGCCGGATATGAGCAGGAAGCAAGAGCAGCCGGAGCTGTTGATTTTCTAAAAAAACCCTCAAGTATAGATTTGCATCAGATAGAACAGTTTATTATAAAAGAGCTTGTTGTTAAAATAAAGATTGCATCTACCGTTAAGGTGGGAAGTTTTAAGCAGTCTGCAACAACATTTAACAATAATTTTAGTATTACAGGAAATAACAGTGACATAATAATTGCAATTGGAGCATCTACAGGTGGAACTGAAGCGATTTTTGAAGTTGTTAAGAATCTTGGGAGAAATACTCCCGGAATTGTTATAGTACAGCATATGCCTCCGGGATTTACCGGAATGTATGCAAACAGGTTAAATGAGCAGTGTAAAATGGCTGCCAAAGAGGCACAGACCGGTGACAGGGTAATGCCCGGACAGATTTTGATAGCTCCGGGTGACAGACAGATGCATATTGTCAAAATAAACGGAGTGTATCAGGTAGAATGTAAAGGTACACAGAAAGTAAACGGACATTGTCCGTCTGTAGATGTGATGTTTAAATCGGTTGCAAAATGTGCCGGAAGAAAGGCAATAGGTGTACTGCTTACCGGAATGGGTTCAGATGGTGCGCAGGGACTTCTTGAAATGAGAAGGGCAGGAGCGCAGACTATAGGTCAGAATGAGGCAAGCTGTGTAGTTTATGGAATGCCTAAAGTAGCACATGATATAGGTGCAGTTAAGTATCAGGTTGGACTTACAGAAATTCCGAACAAGATATATGCACTTTTAAATTATAATACAGAATAGCTCGCAGACAGCATAAGGGTTGTTGTATGTGACAGGAAGGAGATTTGTATGAAAATATTATTGGCAGAAGATGATTTTGCAACAAGAAAATTCATGTCAAAATTTTTGGAGCAATATGGTGACTGCGATATTGCAGTTGATGGAATGGAGGCAGTTGATGCTTTTTTGATGGCTCTTGAAAGTGATGAGGGGTATGATTTAGTGTGCCTTGATGTTATGATGCCTGTAATGGACGGTTATCAGGCGCTTAAAGCAATCCGTGACCTCGAGAAAGAGAGAAATATACCAGAAAAAGATATGGCTAAGATAATAATGACAACAGCACTTAATGAAGAGAAAAATGTTAAAATGGCATTTGACCTGGGCTGTACGGTATATTCGGGAAAACCAATTAACAGGGTAAAGTTCGAGCAGGTATTAAAAAAACTTGAACTTATTTAAGCTTACAGCATTAAGTGATGTAAGTATATATTATTTTTTGACTTAAGGAAGGAGGCAGAATTAAATGGCAGATGGTTTCAATACAGATGATATGCTGGATGTGTTTTTGTATGAAAATACACAGCTCTTGGAAAATTTACAGGAAATTGTATTGGAAAAGAAGGACGAAGACAGTTTTGATGAAGCGTCCGTTAATGAAATATTTAGAATTATGCATACAATAAAAGGTTCGTCCGGTATTATGATGTATGACAATATTACAAAAATATCTCATAAACTCGAAGATGTATTTTATTATATCAGGGAGTCAAAACCAGACAATGTGCCACATGGTGAGTTGGTAGATCATATTTTTTCCGTACTTGATTTTATTACTGGAGAAATGGATAAAATTCAGGATGGAGAATCTCCTGATGGCGACCCATCAGAAATAATCGCAGAGGTTGATGCATTTTTAAATAAGATTAAAAATATTGATTCGAGCGAGGGGAAAAAGGCTCCGCCGGAGAATGTCTATGAAGAGCCTAAGCAATTTTACATTGCGCCAATGGCTACTAATGAAAAGAAATACTACAGGGTATTTATAAAGTATCAGCAGGATACCCAGATGAGTAATCTTCGCGCATATACAGCCGTATTTTCATTGAAAGAGGTGGCGGAAGATTTACTTTATCAGCCGGACGATATTGTTTCAAATGAGGATAGTGGAAATTACATATTAGAGCATGGATTTAAAATGTTAATCCAGACTCAGGTTGATAAAGATGAATTGTTAAAGCTGATAGATCATAGTTCAGGTGTTGAAAGTCTTGATATAGATGAGATTTCCGAGCAGGAATTTATGTTTGGGTTTGAACCGCAGACTCCGCCTGTAAATAAGGCCATACCAGAACCGGCCAAAGAAGATACTAAAGGAGAAACAGAAGAAAAGAAAAAAGGACCTGCGCCAGGTGATTATGTCATCAGGGATAAAGCTCCCGGCAAACCAAAACAGATGGGACGTTCTAAAGCGAATGCGCATAAACAGAGCCTCATATCAGTAAGTATAGACAAGATGGATATGCTTATGGATTTAATAGGAGAGCTTGTAATTGCACAGGCGGTTGTTTTGCAGAATCCTGATTTACAGGTACCGGACCTTGATTTGACTAATTTCAAAAAGGCAGCAAACCAGTTGTCAAAAATTTCTTCCGAGCTTCAGGAAGTTATTATGTCAATGCGAATGATTCCGCTTAAAAATACTTTCCAGAAGATGAACCGAATCGTCTTTGATGTGTCAAAGAAATTAGGCAAAGAAATTGATTTGGAAATTATAGGTGAAGATACAGAAGTTGATAAGAATATTATAGAGCATATATCAGACCCACTTATGCATCTTATCAGAAATTCAGTTGACCATGGTATTGAAATGCCAGAAGAAAGAGTTGCTGCCGGCAAAGAAGAAAAAGGAAAAATTACTCTTCTCGCCAAGAATGAAGGCGGTAAAGTCTGGATTTCAGTTACAGATAATGGAAAAGGTTTAAACAGAGAAAAAATATTAAAGAAGGCAAAAGAAAATGGATTGCTTGGTAACA
>CAJJNI010000114.1 GCA_905193085.1 uncultured Lachnospiraceae bacterium
AATCACGCCAACTGTTCCACCTAAAGAGAAGAACAGGAAATCAAATAATAATCGCTGCATGTTTCAATTCTCCTTTTCCAAAATCGTTGCATTCCAAAAAAGTATGAGTTATTATTATATACATACTACAAATAAAGATAGCAGGATAACATGGATATTCGAACATTACAATATTTCTTAGTGATAACAAGAGAAGAAAGTATAACAAAGGCTGCTAAGGTTCTAAATATGACTCAGCCTCCTTTATCAAGGCAAATGAAAGAATTGGAAGAAGAAATCGGGAAGCAGCTGTTCATCCGTGGAAGTAAAAAAGTGACATTAACAGACGATGGACTACTTCTCAAAAAACGGGCAGAAGAATTAGTAAGTCTGTTAGATAAAACATTAAATTAGCTTACTTCCCCGGATGAACACATTACAGGCGAAGTCTTAATAGGTGCAGGAGAAACAAAAGGCTTATCCTTTCTTGCGGATATAGCCGAAACTTTAAATAAAAAAATATCCGGATATTCATTATAAGCTCTACAGTGGAGATGCAGAGTTTGTATTGCTCTCGCCCCAAAGGGCGGTGTCGCAAGCATTGTTACTGGTCCGCTTATAACGCGGTACTTCTTGAATCTTCTTTTCTTGATTCTTTTGCCTGCTATTTGATGTATTTTTGTACTGCCTCATCGGTAATATTACCAATGGTTTCTACATAATATCCTCTTGCCCAGAATGCTTTATCCCACTTACTTTGTAATTCTGGATGTCTGTCATAAATCATTAAAGTGCTTTTTCCTTTTAAATATCCCATGAAACTCGCCACACTAAGTTTCGGTGGAATCACTACACTTAAATGTACATGATCTACGCATACTGCACCTGCTATGATTTCAACACCTTTATACTTACATAAAGTGCTGAGAACTTCTCTTACATCTTCTTTTACTTTTCCGTATAAAACTTTCTTCCTATATTTAGGAATATAGATCTTTCATTCAAATATTGAATATCTTTTTTAATTTATTTATAAATTCTTTGAATATATCTGCTACCGATGCTCTTTCTGATGCTTTAATCTCTGGTTGTATCTCCTGCTTGTCATTATCAATTACTGGAATATCCAATGACTCTGCCGTCTGCTGTTCCTTCTCCAAGTGCTTGATGAACGAATAATTTTCAATATATGTCAACAACTGCGTAAGCGACTTATTCTCCACTTTCTGCTTGTGGTAGCCTTCCGTTATGTATCTCTCGGTTGGTCCTATTTTCACATAATTGTTATGCCAGAGAGCCAGATTTTTATTACATAACCCCTTTACAATCCAGGTATCTTCCACACCTTCAACCAAAAGTTCTTCCATAGATGTTGCATGAAATTTCATTCCAACTTCCATTACACAATGCTTTATCTTGCCAAGTGATACGCCATGATCCCTCAATATCTTGTCACAGACTCCTATCTGTTTTGTGTTCGGATAACATGCTTTTCGGATATAGATCTTACGTTGGCATTTTGGACATATCTCTTTATCCGGTATTTCTTCTGATGCCGCAAACCGCTCAGGTGCTATCTGCTTTACTTCTAAACAATCTCTATCATGATAATATCTACCACTACTTTCATAGAAATATAACATCCGTGTATTATCCAGCAGACTTTGTTTCCGACTACCTCTATATCTTTCTTCCTTCGTAAGCTCTCTCTCCTTATATTTAATGGCATCATTCACAATAATCGGAGTACTTCCTGCTCTCTGTAAATTATCAAATACAATGATTTTCTCCGGATTCTCAATCGGACTGCCTTCATTCTCATTTGCAATCCTTATCCCTTTACTTACGCTGTTCTTCAATAGCTTCCATGAACTATTGAAACCTGTTTCTGATATATACACATTTCCATTGATTGTATCTACCATCGTCGATGTACAGTGCAAAAAATCCTGCTTACGAGTATCAATCAGTACAAGCCCACATGGTTCAAGGTTTTCCTTTACTTCTTCATACCCAATGACATTTTTTAACTTCTTAGGATAAATAATCAACTTTCTATTGATCAGTTCCTCACCCCAGACAAATATATCCGCATTGAATCTCAAAGCTACTCTTTTCAATTCTTCTCCATAAAACTCTTTTTCGCTTTTAATATTCATAAGTACCCTTCCCATTCACTTCTGATTATCATTTTTCAGTATCCTTTTTCAGTATAATTCTATTATACTATGTGTCCTATAAAAAGGACATCTATGTAATGTGATTTATTTCGCACATTTCTCTTTACATTTTACTATCTATGTGATATATTTGTAACAGATGTTAGAAATACATCACATTGGAGGTTGATATTATGAATAAAGAGAAAGAGACTTTGTCAGTAACTCAAAAATACACAATCCGCTATATTATCAATGGTTGTCTATGGCTTCTATACTCTATTTCAAACCTGGTTTCTTTTAAACCAATTAGAATAATAGGTGCTGTACTTTTATTTGTAAGTGCTATCTGCTCTTTTTACACTCTATTAGTCAAACAGGAATCTGATGATGAAATGAGTATACAGCATATCTGGGCAGCTAAAAGTATGAGCCTTGAGATATTGCTTTGTTCTATGATGACAGTAGGAATTATATCCGGTTTTATTTCATTTCCTTTTTACAAAGCATACGGATTTTTCGTTGCTGCATCCCAGATACTTCCCGGATTGCTCTTTCTGAAGTATGAAAAGGAGGGCTACTAATGCCAATACTAAAAACCCGACTTCATGAACTTCGCAAAGAACGCAATATGCAGCAAGCCGAACTCGCCAAACTTGTAAGCGTTCGGCGTGAAACTATTGGTAATCTCGAAAATGGCAGATACAATCCTTCCTTAAAACTTGCCATGGATATTGCCAAAGTCTTTGATACTACAGTAGAAGACATCTTTACTTTTGAAGACGATGATGAATAGAAAAATAGAGGACCTCTTGTGTGTCCTCTATAACTCATATCGTGCTATAATACAATTTCCCCTCTTTTGCTATAAGCCTTACATCTTCGTTGTACCTGTCTCTCATATCCAAAGTTCTATCATTAATCTGAATGTTTCTTTGCACTCGGATATTTGTAACCGCTTCTTTTCCTATATTCCTATATTTCCATTGCTCACTAATCAGCTCTAGTGGCTTATGTATTACTGCATCTATTCCCTGTCTTTCCATATGTGCCTGCTCGACATCTATTTTAAACTTCTTTTTATGAAATTCGTGCCATTTTCTTAGTTTATCAATCAAGTTATTTTCCATATCATACATATCAGAATAAGCGGCATAGCATTGTTCCTTCGATATAGCTCCTAAATGTAATGTATAGTTCAAATCAGCAATTATGTATAGCACTTCTGTTAAT
The DNA here is from genome assembly GCA_905193085.1 of uncultured Lachnospiraceae bacterium. Taxonomy (GTDB): domain Bacteria; phylum Bacillota; class Clostridia; order Lachnospirales; family Lachnospiraceae; genus CAJJNI01. The sequence continues at coordinate 3,372 of CAJJNI010000114.1, forward strand.
GCTCCTTGATACTTTTGCCAAATAGCTACTTCGCTCATCAACTTATCATATTTTTCAAAAGACTCCCCCTCTTTACTGCTTAAATCTGAAATAGTTACATTTGCCTGATTAAGTAAATCCATACATGTTGTCTCCAAGCCTTGAAGTCTTTGGATTTCTTCATTCCGTAAATTATTATCTTCAAGTATCTCCGTCTGAAACTCAGATGCTCTTTTTACCTGCGTCATAAGGGTTAGTACTTTACCTTTGTATTCTGCCATCTGAAAATTCGCTAATTTAGAGATATTCCTATTCATATCTGCTAATTCACCATTGATTTGTTTCATATAATATTGTCCCACTACAAGAGCTGCCGCTCCCATAGCAGCATTAGCAATATTTGCTGCTGCAATTTTATTTACAGCACTATCAGCATTCATCCAATTTGCTTGTCCTGCAATTCCTTTTTTATTTCTAAAGAAACCTCTTACAGCACCTTCCATATCTTTAGAATTTACCAATTTTGCTCCTGCCGGTAGTATTGCCTGATATACACCTTGATTTGCCAGTTGCACTCCTTCTGCTACTGCACCTACATTTACTCCTGCCTGTGCCAACTGTGGGACAGCACTTATAATTCTATTGATTACTTTATCATCTTCTATTTCAACAAGTGCCAGCCCATTGTCTTCAAATACATCCGGTAATTGCTCTACTTGCACTTGTAACTCATTCTTTTTTCCAAACATTTTATTTCATCATCTCCTGTTATCTAAAATAGTGTTGGATCTGCTCCAAACCACGTCTGTACATCATTTTCTGCTGTTACATTCTCAATCCAAGCCACCCCAAACACATACTTTGTTGTCTTAGTTTCTTCCAAAATCAGATATGAAACGCCATCTTCCATATAATCATTATCATAATCATACACATCTAATGAACGTGTTCCATCAGGATAATATCCCGCATCACCTTCCATACCTATCGACAATTTAGTATTATCTCTGTAAAATGACTTCAATTCCAATCGTTCACCTGATTCTATTCCGTCTTCTTTGGATGAAATATAATCCTTAATTTTGCAAGAAATAACATGGAATTTACCATCTGGCATAAAATTCACTTCTATACTATATCTGCCATCTACTTCAGGACATAGTTTGTCTGATATTCTAATAATTCTTTCGACATATTCTATTTTTTTATCATCTATGTATATTTCTATATCTCCCAATGGTGTAGTCAGCATGATTAATCCTCCATTCACATTGCAAAGTATGCTGCAGGCATCATTTTCAATTGTTTACCAGATCATGATCGGACAGTTAGGCGAGACAAATATATTGGCAGTTGGATTATGCGGTAATTTTTCGCTGATTTTTTCAGTGGTGATCGGTGCGGTAAGCACTGTTGCCGGGATATTAATTGCTCTGTTTATTGGTGCAGAAGAAACAAAAGAGGCATGGTGCAGTTTTGATGTGAGTCTCATCTGCGGAATTATGATATCAGCATTGTTCCTGCTTGCAGCCGGAGTTTTTCCGTCGCAAATTCTTCGACTGTATACGAAAGATATAAGTATTATAAATACTGGTGCGGTTTATTTTAGAATCGTAGCGTTTTCTTATATTCCAATGGCTGTCAGCAATATTTTATCCTCCTGGCTGCGCTATAAAGAACATACCACGATACCATTCCTGACAAGCTTTGGAGCAGTTGTTGTAAACACAGGACTAAAACTAACTCAAAATAATTTCAAATAGTGTTTGTTTTCAAATATACTATCATTTTAAATAACTTTTTCTGATGTATAATTATCTTAATCCCCTATACGCAGAATCATGACCACCCACAAGCGGGTGGTTTATTGTTTCTAATAAAAAACCCGGAAATCCGATACACCATATCAGACTTCCAGGTTTCTTTCTCTCAGATTTCTTTTAAATTACTACATTACCATCTGCATTGTAGAAACTGCCAACTGCAACTGATTGTTTCTACAGATGTAAATTTATGTAATTATTTATCCGTTATACTAATTATATAATGATATTCCAAAACGGGCTTTTCGGTAAATTTTATATCCGATAGTTCCAAGCAATGAAGCTACGATATATATAGTTGAAAAAAATCCTACACAGCCACCAATTATAACAAGTATTAACATTCCGATATTCATAAATAAACTTCCTTTCCATATTGCATTATATGATACCTGCATTTTTAAACATTTAAATACCGGCATCATTTTATTAAATTATCGATTTATGCAATATGGAAAACCTGCCCGCTTACCGTCAACACGATGCAGGTAACTTAGCAGTGTGCGATGCGAAAAAGTGGTTGCGGCCGTTATAATTTCACGAACACGACTTATATCCACTATTAAAATAAGATATAAAAGCGACAGGATACAAACGAGCAGAATTATTCTCTGCATGAGTCTTATACTCACGGAAGGTCTTTGCTGGCATGCTCTTACAACCTGCTGAACAGGAACATAATATGCATCTACAATCAATGATGGTTTTTCAACAGAAATTTCTGTATGCATATTATTCAGGTCAGATAAATCTATCTGTGCCGCCTCTTCCGTTGAATAAATTCCGTTTAAAAACAAAGAAAATGCCACGATGAGTCCAAGAAAAATCTGTAATATTCTCTTATTCATTATGACACCTCCTTTTTTAATAAACGATTCCTGACTGATATATTATAGCGCGCAGAAAAATAACCGTCAAGAAGCATCTGTGATAAAACTTTCTGACAAACCTACACATCTGTAACAGAACTTTCTGATAAACCGACACATCTGTAATACTGTTGTTATATGACAAATCTGCACTATATTTTCTAAATTATTATACTATCTACTCATAATATTTTCAGAAAAGTTTATGCCTGAAATTATCTGTTATTTATTCTTACTGTTTTCTTTTTTATTTAACATAATAAAAAATATAACATTAAGTATAATTCAAAATACTGTTGCTACAGGCGCCGCAAGTCCTATTCTCGTGAGATTTGTATCAGGAAGAATACTCATATAATATGCAAGTGGCAGTCTTACCAACAAAGTCTGTGCAAGCCCCTGTATCATTACCCACAAAGTTTTATCATGTCCATTGAAATAACCAACCATACTGAATAATATTGCAATTACTATTGTCTCAGGTGCAAAACCTTTCAGATAATCATATCCATTTATAATAACAGTCTCATCTGTCGTAAATATTGCTGTTAAAACATTTCCTTTCAGCAATACGAGCACAAATACTATACAACCTATAACAAGTCCCATTCCAATTCCGTTTTCAATTGTTTTTTCTGCAATCTGCCATAAACAATCGGACCTACTGTATGAAGCACATATTTGCATGGCAAATTATAACCTGGAGTGATATTCTACATAATTCCACATATAGTTGAATATTTCCACTAATCTAGTATAATGAGTATGATATCGGAGTCAAAACATCTAAAACAAAGGACGATTGATAAATGGATTTCAGAATACTGATTTATTTCTTGACAATAGCCAAAGAACGAAGCTTTACAAAAGCGGCAGAACAGTTACATATAACACAGCCAACTCTTTCAAGACAGATTGCTGCCTTAGAAGAAGAAATCGGAGTTCCTTTATTTGTACGCTCCGGCAGAAACATAACATTAACAGATGCCGGAATTTTATTTAAACGAAGGGCTCTTGAAATTATTGACCTTAAAGAGCGCACACTTGAAGAACTAAAAGGACATGATGAGCTGATTGCCGGAACAGTTACCGTAGGCTGTGGCGAATTTTCCATCGTAGAAGATTTGGCAAAAATATGTAAAATCTTTAAAGATAAATACCCTTTAGTGCAGATTGCCTTACACACTGCAACCGCCGATTCCATAAATGAAATGATGAATAAAGGCCTTGTCGATATCGGCCTTTTTATCGAGCCTGCAAATATCGAAGGTTTTGATTATATAAGAATCAAAGAAAGTGATCACTGGGTTGTCGGCATGCGCCCTGATGATGCTCTTGCCAAAAAAGAATATATAAAAAAACAGGACCTTATGGGTAAACCACTTATTCTACCGGAAAGATTAAATATACAGAGTGAACTTGCAAACTGGTTTGGAAAAGATTTCAATAAAATTCAAATCTCTTTTACAAGCAATCTTGGAACTAATGCAGCAGTTATGGCATCTTACGGTCTTGGCTATCCTGTCTCGATTGAAGGTGCAGCCAAATACTGGAGAAAAGATTTAATTGTCCAGCGAAAACTATATCCACCAATCAATTCAAATACGGTAATTGCCTGGCGCAGAAATATCCCTAATTCACAGGCAGTTGATAAATTTATAGAAGAAATCAATGCCTTTAAGGCATAATAACCTATTTAACTTAAG
>CAJJNI010000115.1 GCA_905193085.1 uncultured Lachnospiraceae bacterium
TTAAGTTTTCAGCATCTGCTTCTAACCATTCTGGTACTAATCTTCCAGCTGTTACTTCAAGAATATCTTTATATCTCTGAGAACCTTTCTTGTCCTCTTTAATTTCAATTGTATCTCCTGCTTTTACAAGATAAGAAGGAATATTTACTTTCTTGCCATTAACAAGTACATGCTTGTGGTCAACAATCTGTCTTGCTTCTTTTCTTGTTCTTGCAAAACCTAATCTGAAAATGATGTTGTCAAGTCTTGACTCAAGTAAAATCATAAGATTTTCACCAGTCTGACCTTTCATCTTCTCAGCTCTGAAATAGTAATTTCTGAAAGGTTTTTCTAATACACCGTAGATGAATTTTGCCTTCTGTTTTTCTCTTAACTGAAGACCATACTCACTCATCTTTCTATTTGCTCTTCTTAACTGTCTTGTAGATTTCTTATCTATACCTAAGTAAACAGGATCCAAATCAAGGGATCTACATCTCTTTAATACAGGTACTTTATTAACTGCCATCTTTCCTTACACCTCCTGATTATTAGACTCTTCTACGCTTTGGTGGACGGCATCCATTGTGTGGAACTGGTGTCACATCTCTAATGCTTGTTACTTCTAATCCGCAAGCCTGAAGCGCACGAATTGCTGCTTCTCTTCCTGAACCAGGACCCTTAACCATAACTTCTACTGTCTTCAAACCATATGGGAGCGCTGCCTTTGTTGCAGTTTCTGCTGCCATCTGTGCAGCATAAGGAGTAGATTTCTTTGAACCTCTAAATCCAAGACCACCGGCACTTGCCCATGATAAAGCGTTACCTTCCATGTCTGTCAATGTTACAATTGTATTGTTAAATGAAGACTGGATATGTGCCTGTCCGCGTTCAACGTTTTTTCTTACACGCTTTTTTGTCACTTTTTTTGTAACTTTTTTAGCCATCTTTAAACTAACCTACTTTCTTTAAAATCTGTAATGTTGCAATAAGTTCCGAATAATAACTGATATTAACCAAACTAAATCTTACTTTTTCTTATTAGCAACTGTTCTCTTTGGACCCTTACGAGTTCTGGCATTTGTCTTTGTCTTCTGTCCACGAACCGGAAGTCCTTTTCTATGACGGATTCCTCTATAACATCCAATTTCCTGTAATCTCTTAATGTTCATAGCGATTTCACGACGTAAATCACCTTCAACTGTCTGTGTCTCATCAATTACAAGACTAATTCTCTTTACTTCTTCGTCTGTTAAATCTCTAACACGTGTATCAGGATTTACTTTTGCTTCAGCAAGAATACGATTAGAACTTGTTCTTCCAATACCGTAAATATATGTTAATCCGATTTCAACACGCTTTTCTCTTGGTAAGTCTACACCAGCAATACGAGCCATGTGTACATTGCACCTCCACTATTTTATTTGTTTTTAATTATCGAAGTGGAATTTCCTTCGTACAGCCCAAACGGAGTGACCGCTGTCTGAAATGTGTGTACGAACTGTTTCCTACACTTTTCCTTCTGTGACAGATACCACAAGGTATCCTGTATACAGGCTGCTTTCTCGGTATTAAAAGCAGTCTGGGAACATTCGCATAATTACTATGCTCTGTTCTTTATAAAAAAGCATGACACCTGACAACTTGACCGGGTGTTCACACTGCAGCCGCAAATCAATAAGCAGTTATACAGTCAAATTAACCCTGTCTCTGCTTATGTTTAGGGTTCTCACAGATAATTCTGACGCTGCCCTTTCTCTTAATAACTTTGCATTTTTCACAAATTGGTTTTACAGATGATCTAACTTTCATTGTTGGTAAATCCTCCTTCCTTCGCAAAAAGTTCGTAAATTATTGTAACATACATTTTCTGTATTGGCAATACAAACTTTTTTATTTTTTTTGATATTTTTTTGTATATATTGACGGGAGCGATTATTTATCTCTCCAAACGATACGTCCTTTTGACAAATCATAAGGTGAAAGCTCAATTGTCACTTTATCGCCTGGCAAAATACGAATAAAGTTCATTCTTAATTTTCCACTTATGTGAGCTAAAACCTTATGTCCATTTTCTAATTCTACCTGAAACATTGCATTAGGTAATTTTTCTACTACAGTTCCTTCGATTTCAATAACATCTGCTTTAGACATCTATTTACCTCCTGTCTTAACGATAAAGCTTAATTGCTCTTTTTACCTGCTCATTATCTGCAAGTTTTTGCGCCTTTACCTGTTGTTCGTCAGCAATTATTTCTATAGCTTTTTTCTTTATTATCTGAATATGCTTTTTATTTTTTTTCTTAGGCTTCTCCAATGTCTTTGAAACACCGTCAGCTACATATACATATTCATTATCTTCGCGGACTATAACATAAATATTTCCTTTATCATGTCCGGCTTTTGATATGGCGAATAATCCCTCTGAGTTTCTCTCCATATTATACCTCTTTATGGTTTCATTGTGCCATCAGGATTTTCCATTGATGTAAGCGATAATATCTCTGGTTCTCCATCTGTTATCAATATTGTATTTTCATAATGTGCTGATAATGATTCATCTTCTGTAACTACTGTCCAGTCATCATCAAGCCAACACACATCTGAGCGTCCTATATTGACCATCGGCTCTATTGCAAGAGTCATTCCTGCTTCTAACTTTATTCCGCGGCGCTTCATTTTAAAATTAGGAATCTGTGGGTCTTCATGAAGGTTGCTTCCAACACCATGACCTACTAAATCTCTTACAACACCATAGCCAAAACTTTTATTATAATTATAAATTGCTGTGCAGATATCATTTAAATGATTACCTGCCTTTGCATATTTGATTCCTTCAAAAAAGCTCTGTCTTGTTACCTTGATAAGCTTTTCTGCTTCACTGCTGATTTTACCGACACCATGTGTTCTTGCTGCATCTGAATGATATCCTTTATAAATAACACCTGCATCAAGGCTTACGATATCGCCTTCTTCCAACACTCTCTCGTCTGTTGGAATTCCATGCACTACTTCATCATTTACTGATACACATATTGATGCAGGATATCCTTCATAATTCAAAAAAGAAGGAATACAACCATAACTTCTTATGATTTTTTCTCCTAATCTGTCAATATCCTTTGTAGTAATTCCCGGCTTAATTGCCTCTGCTAAGCGTTCATGGGTTTCAGCCAGGATTTTGCCGGCTTCCCTCATCAGCGCTATCTCTTTCGCTGATTTTATTGATACTGCCATGTCTTCACTCTCCTAAAATATTAACAATTGAATTGAATATCTCATCAATACCCAATGAACCGTCAATGCCAACTAAATTATCTTTTGCAGTGTAATAATCTTTTAAAGGCTGTGTCTGCTCATGATAAACTTTAAGTCTCTTTTTAACAGTTTCAGGTTTATCATCATCTCGCAAAATAACCTTTTTTCCACAACAATCACAAATCCCTTCTACTTTTGTAGGATTGTATTTGATATGATATGTTGCTCCACAGTCAAGACAGGTTCTTCTGCCTGACATTCTTTCTACTATATTCTCATCAGGAACTTCTATATCTATAACAAAATCTATTTTTTCTCCATCTTCTTCTAATGCAGAATCAAAATTCTGTGCCTGAGGTATTGTTCTTGGGAATCCGTCAAGAATATATCCATTTTCACAGTCTTTTTCTTTTACTCTGTCAATTATAAGGTCTATCACAAGCCCGTCTGGTACAAGCTGACCATTATCTATAAAAGCTTTCGCTTTTTTTCCTAATTCTGTCTCATTTTTTATGTTAGCTCTGAAAATGTCACCGGTGGAGATATGTGGAATACCATATTTTTCAGCTAACTTTAAAGCCTGCGTACCCTTACCTGCTCCAGGGGCTCCCAGCATGATTATTTTCATAGAAATCCTCCTCCGATAAACGGTCAAGTAGCACAAAACGCACGAATATAAGGAACATATATGTACCAGATATTGCATGCGTTATGTGTTCTTTATTATGCTATTAGTTTTTCAAAAAACCTTTGTAATTTCTTACAAGCATCTGTGATTCAATCTGTTTAATTGTTTCAAGAACAACACTAACAATAATAATTATGGATGTTCCTCCAAAAGAAACACTTGCTCCAAATATACCATTGAAGAAGATTGGGATTACACAGATAATAATTAAACCAATCGCACCAATAAATATAATGTAGTTTAATATTTTTGTAAGGTAATCTGCTGTTGGTTTACCAGGACGAATACCTGGAATGAAACCACCCTGCTTCTTCATGTTATCTGCAATTTCTAATGGATTAAATGTAATTGATGTATAGAAATATGCAAAGAATACACATAACAATACATAGACAATTAAACCAATTGAATATACCCAGTTATTTGGGTTACACCAGTTTGATGAACTTAATCCTTTAAATACTCCAGCCCAGAAACCTTTCTGAGGGGTCTTGCCAATCAAATTAGCAATAACTACCGGGAAAGATAAAAGCGATGAAGCAAAGATTACCGGAATAACACCTGCAGTATTTACTTTTAACGGAATATGACTGCTCTGACCTCCGACAGTCTTTCTTCCCTGTATTTTTTTAGAATACTGCACAGGTATCTTTCTAACACCATCTTGTAAAATTATAACTAAAACGATTGTTATGAAGATAACTGCAAGTATAATTGCTGCTGCAAGAATTGCATTTGCAATTTTTTTGCCTTCAATAAACTGTTTGTATAAGTCTACTAAATCTGATGGTACTCTGGATAAGATATTGATTACAAGAACGATGGAAATACCATTTCCAACGCCTTTTTCTGTAATCTGTTCACCTATCCACATAAGAACAGCACTACCGGCTGTAAATGTTACTACACAAATAATTATGTTGAGTATTCCTGAATCAATATATCCACTTCTTGAGAATCCAATTGCCATTGCAATTGACTGAATAAGTGCTAAAGCTACTGTCACATAACGAGTAAGCTCTGCAATTTTCTTTCTTCCTTCTTCTCCGTCTTTTTGTAATTCCTCTAACCTAGGAATTGCAATTGTGAGAAGCTGCATAATGATTGAAGAGGTAATATATGGGGTAATACTCAGCGCAAAGACAGCTAAATTTTCAAATGAACCACCTGTCATTGCTGAAAAAAGTCCAAATGCACCCTCTGCTGTTTCACGAATCTGATCCAGGTATGCCTGGAACTCTGATATATTTGCTCCAGGCACTGGAAGTACTGAACCTGCTCGGATGACTATTAACATTAAAAATGTATAGATTAATTTTTTTCTTAAATCTTCAATTTTAAATGCGTTCCGGAGCGTCTGAAACATTAGATCACCTCGGCTTTTCCACCAAGTGACTCAATTTTTTCTTTAGCACTGGCACTGAATGCATTCACCTGAACAGTGAGTTTCTTTGTAAGTGTTCCTGTTCCTAATACTTTTACTCCATCATATGCTTTCTTGTATCCGTTACGAACTTTACAAGTATTAACAATTCCGTTTTCAATTAATGTTTCAACTGTTACTGTTGAACCATCTTCAAACTTCTCTAAATCATCAAGTGAAATTGTTACGATTTCTTTTGAATTGATGTTAGTGAAGCCTCTCTTAGGAATTCTTCTATATAATGGCATCTGTCCACCTTCGAAACCAGGTCTTACTCTACCGCCTGAACGAGCTTTCTGACCCTTGTGACCTCTACCAGCTGTTTTACCATTTCCTGAACCATGTCCACGGCCTTTTCTAAAGTTATCGCTTGACTTTGAACCTGCTGCCGGACTTAATTTTGATAATTCCATTCTGATGACACCTCCTATTCAACTAATTATACTTCTTCTACTTTTACTAAATGTCTAACCTGTTGAACCATTCCTCTTGTTGCTGCATTATCTGGCAATTCAACTGTTTTGTTTAATTTCTTTAAACCTAAAGCTTCTACAGTTCTTTTATGCTTAGGAATAGCTCCAATTGTGGACTTTACTAATGTAATTTTTAATTTTCCTGCCATTTGTTAGTTCCTCCTTAGCCTAAAATTTCCTGTACAGATTTACCACGGAGTCTTGCAACTTCTTCAGGTGTCTTTAATAATTTTAAGCCTTCGATTGTAGCAAGTACAACGTTCTGCTTATTGTTTGAACCTAAAGATTTTGTACGGATGTTCTTGATACCTGCAAGTTCACATACTGAACGGGCAGGACCACCAGCGATTACACCAGTACCTTCTGGAGCTCTCTTTAATAATACAGAAGCACCTGTGTGTTTACCCATAGTATCATGAGGAATACTGTTATTATCATCTAATGCAACAGTGATTAATTTCTTGATTGCATCTTCTTTACCTTTGCGAATAGCTTCTGGAATTTCAGTTGCTTTTCCAAGACCTGCTCCAACATGTCCTTTTCCATCACCAACAACAACTAAAGCTGTGAATCGCATATTACGACCACCTTTAACAACTTTTGTTACACGTTTGATAGAAACAACTTTTTCTTCTAATTCCATTTCGCTTGTATCAATAATTGTTCGTTTCATGTGTTCTCCTCCTTATTAGAATTTGAGACCAGCTTCACGAGCTGCATCTGCTAATGCCTGAATTTTACCCTGGTAAATGAATCCACCTCTGTCAAATACAACTTCAGTGATACCTTTTTCCAAAGCTCTCTGTGCAATTACTTTTCCTAAATATGCAGCAGCCTCAACATTGTTAGTTTTTTCTAACTCTGCCTTTACATCTTTCTGCATTGTGGAAGCTGACACTAAAGTATTACCAACTGTATCATCAATAACCTGAGCATACATATGATTGTTACTTCTGAATACCGCTAAACGAGGTCTTTCAGGTGTGCCACTGAAACGATTACGCAATTTTTTGTGCTTTTTAACACGAATTTCTGTTCTTGAATCTTTCTTTATCATATTCACACTCTCCTTAATTATTTCTTACCAGTCTTACCGACTTTACGTCTGATAACTTCATCAGCATACTTAATACCTTTACCTTTGTATGGTTCAGGTCTTCTCTTGTCTCTGATCTCAGCTGCATACTGTCCAACTTTTTCTTTATCAATACCTTTGATGATAATTTTGTTACCATCAACTACTGATTCAAGACCTTCTGGATCTTCGATTTCAACCGGATGAGAATAACCTAAGGATAATGTTAATTTCTTTCCAGCTTTTGCTGCTTTATAACCAACACCGTTTACTTCAAGTGTTTTTTCATATCCATCAGTAACACCTTTTACCATGTTAGCGATAAGTGTTCTTGTAAGACCATGTAAAGATTTCATTTTCTTTAAATCGTTTGGTCTTGATACAACAACTGCTTCACCATCTTTTTTGATTTCCATTTCTTCTGGTAAAACTCTTTCAAGTGTTCCCTTAGGACCTTTTACAGTCACCTTATTATTTTCTGCGATATCAACAGTTACTCCTGCTGGTATAGCGATTGGCATTCTTCCTATACGTGACATATGCCCGTTACCTCCTTAAATTATCGGAAAGAACTATGCGTTCTTTCTGTTTTCAGTTTTTTATTTATATGAATTGCAAGTGTTCATCTTTTAAAAAGATGAACATTACAATTATTGGTTTTGCTGTCTGAGCTTCGCGATGAACCTCGCACTAAGCTCAAGCTTCGCATTCGGCTGTCTGAGAGCTTCGCTACATGCT
>CAJJNI010000116.1 GCA_905193085.1 uncultured Lachnospiraceae bacterium
ATATTTATAACCATGTCTATTTCATCTGCTCCTTTTTCCAGAGCATCTTTTGTCTCAAACACTTTAGTTTCTGTTGTACTGTATCCTAAAGGGAAACCTATAACCGTACATATATTAATACTGTCTTTATAAGTCTCTCTGACTTTTTGTATATAGCATGGCGGAATACATACAGAAGCTGTCTTATATTTTACAGCCTCATCACATATTTTCTTAATGTCTTCCCATACAGCAACAGGTTTTAACTGTGTATGGTCTAAATATTTAAGCATTTCACTTGCCTGCATTTTCCTTTCTCCTTTCATTCTTCTATTTCAAATTTTTTATAAAACTTACAGAACCTGCCATTGGCAGGTTCTATTTTTTGCTTACAATTTCACTTTTTGACTTAAATATGTGGTTTGGCGGAATGACACCGCGGACACTTGAAAGCGGATAAACATTTGAATGAGGTCCGATTACAGTTCCCGGATTCAAAACACTGTTGCAGCCAACTTCCACTTCATCACCGAGCATTGCGCCGAATTTCTTTAAACCTGTTTCTATATTTTCTTCGCCGCCATGAACTACTACGAGAGTTTTATCAGATTTTACATTTGAAGTTATTGAGCCGGCACCCATATGTGATTTAAAACCAAGTATTGAATCACCAACATAGTTATAATGCGGAACCTGAACTTTGTTAAACAAAATCACATTTTTTAATTCTGTAGAATTTCCAACTACAGCACCTTTACCTACAATTGCATTTCCACGGATAAATGCGCAATGGCGCACTTCAGCACCACTGTCAATTATACACGGCCCATTTATGCACGCTGTAGGTGCTATTTTGGCATCTTTTGCAATCCATACATTTTCACTGACATTGTCATATTTATCAGCATCAAGTGTATTTCCAAGCTCAACAATGAAGCTGCTTATTCTGCTTAAAACTTCCCACGGATAAACTACCCCGTCAAATATTTTCTTTGCAATTGTCTCATCAAGAGAATACATATTTTCAACTTTTATATTTTTCATAATATAATATCTCCTATTTTTTATAAAATGCTGCACTTCTGTCAAAACATGTGCGAAGCTGATATTGATTATGTAAACCAACAACTCCATTAGTACGGGTTACTATAAAGTTTGTAAGTTTAACCATATATTCGTCAGCAGTAATGCTTCCCTCTGCGACATAAGTAAGCCCCTTTTCCCAGCTTGCGGTAAGCTCCGGGTTAAGAAGTGACTTTATTGAAGCACTTACAACATCAAAAATCATTTCTCCAAGCTGGGTAGGCGTAAGAATCTGCGTCTTTTTGTTAAGTGCAATATATTCTATATTCACTAATTTTTTGATTATCTCAGCTCTTGTTGCACTTGTTCCAATTCCGCTTCCCTTAATGTGAGAGCGTAGTTCTTCATCTTCAATCAACTGACCTGCATTTTCCATAGCAAGAATCATTGAACCTGAGTTATATCTCTTAGGAGGTGAAGTCTCGCCTTCCTTTACATCAAGTGAATTTACCGATATAACGCTGCCCTTTTTTAATTGTTTTAAGGCTTCAATCATTCCGGAATCTTTATTATCCGACTCATCTGCCTTTGCAAATGAATAATGTGTAACTTTAAGATATCCTTCATCGGCAAGCACTTTAAACCCTGAGAAGAATTTTTCTCCTTCTATTACTGATACAACCGATAATTTTTGATATACTGCCGGCTCAAAAAAGATGCTTAAAAATCTTCTGACGATTACCTCATATATTTTTGAAGCGACAGGTGAAAGGCTTCTTAAAGCACCAAACCCCTGTCCGGTTGGAATAATAGCATAATGGTCTGTTATCTGTTTGTCATTTACATATCGTGTTGACGCAATTTTTTTGTATGCGGTCTTTGATAAAATTTCTTTTGCAAATGGCTCTGCGAGAGAATAATTCATAAGACCTTTTATGTTTTTATCAATAACTTTTGCCACAGCGGTAGAAAGTACCCTCGCATCAGTTCTCGGATATGTGACAAGCTTCTTTTCATACAACTCCTGAACAACCTTCAAAGTCTCATCCGGACTTATTTTAAATAATTTAGAACATTGGTTCTGAAGTTCTGCAAGATTAAATAATAATGGTGGGTTTTTCTTTTCTTTTTTTCGTTCTATATTTGTCGCAACTGCAGTAAGCGGCTCATTAAGTGAAAGTTCTTTTATAAGATTTTCGGCATCTTCTTTTTGTTTAAAACCATTTTCCTTATAAAGCTTTGGTGAAGCAAAATATTTTGAACCTTCAACTGCCCTCCACTCACCTTCAAACTTATTTTCATTAAATTCAAGAGAAGATACGACACGATAAAACGGAGTCTTTACAAATTCTCTTATTTCTCTTTCTCTTCTGACAATCATGCCAAGCACACAGGTCATTACTCTTCCTACTGATATAACGGTCCTGTCTTTTCTTAAATAGTTTGAAATGGTCTGGCCATATTTAAGAGTTAAAATTCTGGAAAAATTAATTCCCATAAGATAATCTTCTTTAGCTCTAAGATATGCAGAATCTGATAAATTATCATACTCTGATAAATCTTTTGCAGTCTCAATACCATGAAGGATTTCTTCTTCTGTCTGTGAATCAATCCAGACACGCCTGCGCTCTTTTCCCTTAACTCCTGCCATCTGCTCAACAAGACGGTATATATACTCTCCTTCTCTTCCCGAGTCTGTGCAGACATATATGCAGTCAATATCTTCCCTTAAAAGCAGCCCTTTTACAGTTTCAAACTGCTTTTTTACATTTGGAATTACTTCATACAGAAATTCTTTCGGTATAAACGGAAGTGTTGCTATATCCCATTTTTTCAAAGCCGGGTCATAAACATGCGGGTAGCTCATTGTAACAAGATGTCCCACACACCATGTTATGACTGCACTGTCTGATTCAATATACCCGTCTTTTCTTGATGTATTTAATTTAAGAGCTTTTGCAAATTCCTGCGCAACGCTTGGTTTTTCAGCTATAAATAAATTTTTACCCATTAAGCTTCCACCATAAATTTGTATGTTGTAGTTGTATTATATTCCTCTCCTGCCTTAAATACAGGTGCTTTGAAATTATCATGGTTTATTGCATCAGGGAAATACTGTGTCTCAAAACATGATGCTGAGCGGCGGGCATATTTTTTGCCATTTTTACCTTCTTCTCCTGCAAGGAAATTCCCTGTATAAAGCTGCATGCCAGGAAGGTCTGTATAAACTTCCATTTTAATTTTACTGTTTAATGAGCGCATTGAAGCCACAGGTCCATCTGTTTTATTTAATACCCAGTTATGGTCATATCCGCCGCCAAATCTTAACTGCTCGTAATCTGCATCAATGTCTTTTCCAATTACGCGGTATTTTCTGAAATCCATTGGTGTATTATCAACATTTATAATTTTTCCTGTAGGTATTGATTCATTATCTGCTTCTGTGTATGCATCTGCATCAATAAATACTTCATGCTCTAAAACGCTGTCAGAAGTTTCTCCGTCAAGATTAAAATAGCTGTGGTTTGTCATATTAAATATTGTGTCTTTGTCTGCACTTGCTTTATATGTAATTTTAATTTCATTATCATCTGTTAATATATATGTAACAGCTATTTTTGCATTTCCCGGAAATCCCTGGTCCATATCTTTGCTTTCAAGTGTAAATGTAACAGCATTGTCATCCTCATTTAATTCACACTGCCACATTCTTGCATTGTATCCGTCAAATCCGCCATGCAGATTATTCTGTCCGTCATTCTTTTCAAGTTCATATTCTTTTCCGTTAAGTGTGTACTTTGCCTTACCTATTCTGTTTGCATTTCTTCCGATAGTTGAGCCTAAATATACACCATTGTTCTCATAACCTGATACTTTATCATATCCCCATACAACATCTCTTAATTTACCATCTTTATCTGGCACAAATAAAGATACCAGAACTGCTCCAAAATCACTTACAATCGCTTTCATGCCATTTGCATTAGTTATTGTATAAAGGCTTGCGGCCTCATTTTTTTTAGTTTTTCCAAATTCACTCTTTGTAATTGCCATTTTATATTCCTCCTGTTATTATCCTGAAAATTATGATACCAGGGTTTCAAGGTATTTCAATCACCTGAGCTTGCTCATAGACTGTTTAAACACCTTTTCAACTCAACATCACTTCATTATAACATATTTTATAAAATAAGTGAACCACCTATTGATACCGTATATTATTTTACAGCAACAGTTCTGACATGCCATTGTATTATAAACTTTTCAAATAGTGCTGTGCAAAATTAACTGTTACAAAAAACAGCACCCTTACTTAAATAAAATAATCAAGTAAAGATGCTGTTATTGTTATTGTTATTTTTATTATTTAGGCTGAATGTAACCTTTTGCCTTTAATGTCTCTGCACAGAGAACTGCACCGCCTGCTGCACCACGGACTGTGTTATGTGATAATCCGACAAATTTGAAATCATATACGCTGTCTTCGCGGATACGTCCAACTGATATACCCATTCCGTTTTCATAGTCTACATCAAGCTGAACCTGTGGACGGTTATCTTCTTCCATATAACGAATGAACTGCTTTGGTGCACTTGGAAGGTTAAGTTCCTGTGGAAGTCCACTGAACTCTTCTAATTTCTGAATCAACTGTTCTTTAGTTGGTTTTTTCTTAAATTTAACAAATACTGCTGCTGTATGACCGTTAAGAACAGGAACTCTTATACACTGGCATGTAATTACAGGACTTGTTGCAGGAACAATAACTCCATCCTTGATTTCGCCCCAGATACGAAGAGGTTCTTTTTCTGACTTCTCTTCTTCTCCGCCAATGTATGGAATAATGTTCTCTACCATCTCAGGCCAGTCTTTAAATGTCTTTCCTGCTCCTGAAATAGCCTGATATGTTGTAGCAACTACTTCATATGGTTCAAATTCTTTCCATGCTGTAAGAACAGGTGCATAACTCTGAATTGAGCAGTTAGGTTTAACTGCAACGAAACCTCTCTTTGTTCCAAGACGTTTCTTCTGGAATTCTATTACATCAAAATGTTCAGGATTAATTTCAGGTACTACCATTGGAACATCTGGTGTCCAGCGATGTGCACTGTTGTTAGATACAACAGGTGTCTCTGTCTTTGCATACGCTTCTTCAATTGCTTTAATCTCATCTTTAGACATATCAACTGCGCTGAACACGAAATCTACTTCTGCTGCAACCTTCTCAACTTCATTTACATTCATAACAACAAGATTCTTAACAGCTTCAGGCATTGGTGTTGTCATTTTCCATCTTCCACCAACAGCCTCTTCGTATGTCTTTCCTGCTGAACGAGGACTTGCTGCTATTGCAACTACCTCAAACCAAGGATGGTTCTCAAGCAATGAGATAAATCTCTGACCTACCATTCCTGTACCGCCTAAAATACCTACTCTTAACTTCTGACTCATTTCTAATTCTCCTTATTATGTTTTCTCGTTAGCCTATGTCAGCGTGACGCGGACATTTGTTTGTAACTCAAAACACTATATCACATTTTTAATTACTTTGCAAGATATGAACGATAAATTTTTAATACTTCTTTCATAGCCTCTTCACCCGGCGCACCGATTGTAAGTCTCTTATTAACACATGTTTCCATGCTGATTGCATCGTAAATATCATCTTCAAATACAGGACTTATTGATTTAAATTCCTCAATAGACATGTCATCTAATGCCATATTTTTTTCGATACAGTATAATACAAGTCTTCCTACGATTCCATGCGCATCTCTGAATGGAACACCTTTGTTTACGAGATAATCAGCCGCATCAGTAGCATTTGTAAACCCACCGTTTGCACTCTTTCTCATATTGTCCTTGTTAAACTGCATAGTACTTATCATACCGTTAAATAATTTAACACAGCCTTTAACTGTATCTATTGCATCGAATGTCAGTTCTTTATCTTCCTGCATATCTTTGTTGTATGCAAGCGGAATGCCTTTCATTGTAGTTAAAATTGACATTAAAGCACCATACACACGGCCTGTTTTTCCTCTTACAAGTTCAGCAATATCAGGATTTTTCTTCTGTGGCATTATACTGCTGCCTGTGCTGTATGTATCGTCAATTTCTACAAATCTGTATTCATTTGAATTCCATATAATGATTTCTTCGCAGAATCTGCTTAAATGCATCATAATTGTTGAAGATGCGCTTAACAATTCTATTACATAATCTCTGTCAGAAACTGAATCCATACTGTTTAATGTAGGTCCGTCAAATTCCAGTAATTCTGCTGTATATTCTCTGTCAAGAGGATATGTTGTTCCTGCAAGCGCACCGCTTCCTAAAGGACACAGATTCATTCTCTTATAAATATCTGCCAGTCTGTCTCTGTCTCTTTTAAACATTTCAAAATATGCCCCAAAATGATGTGCAAGTGTAATTGGCTGTGCCTTCTGCAAATGCGTAAAACCAGGCATAATTGTAGCAGTATTTTCTTCCATAATATGATAAATTGTGTTTAATAATTCTTTTAACAAATCATCAATTTCTACAATCTCATCTCTTGTATAAAGCTTCATATCAAGCGCTACCTGGTCATTACGGCTTCTTCCTGTATGAAGCTTCTTTCCCGCATCACCGATACGCTCAATTAAATTTGCCTCAACGAAGCTGTGAATATCTTCATATTTACTTGTAATTTCAAGTTTACCGCTTTCTACATCATCAAGTATTCCTGCAAGTCCGTCAAGAATCTGCTCTTTTTCATCATTTGTGAGTATTCCCTGTTTTGCAAGCATCTTGACATGAGCCATACTTCCCTTAATATCCTGTGCATAAAATTTCTTGTCGAATGAAATTGATGCGTTAAAATTATATACTAACTGGTCTGTTTCTTTTGTGAAACGACCTCCCCATAACTGTGCCATTTTTTAATTTCCTCCTAATTATCATTATTTATTCCAAGCAGCTTTTGTGTTGCTTTTATCCATTTATCAGCAATTAAACCATGCCCGTTTTCCGTCGGATGAACACCGTCCCATGACCAGTATTCGGCATTATAACATTCGCACATTTTATCAAATTCTTCCTGCAATGGTACAAATATTGCATTGTAATCCTCTGCAAGTCTTCTTACTACCTGTGCATATCCTGTTACACATTTTCTCCAGACCATATACTCATTATGAAGCTTTTCTGAGTCGCATACAAATGGCTCCATCAAAACAAGTTTTGTATCCGGCAGATTTTCTTTTACCTCATCTAAAAACAGACGATAAAGCTTTTCGTATTTATCCTTTGAGGTTGGAATATAATTGTTCTTATCAATAGGTCCGTCATTTACACCAACTAAAACACTGAGAATATCAGGCTTAATCGGAAGTAAATCAGTCTCTATTCTGGCATATAAATCAATTATCCGGTTTCCTGATACACCTTTATTCTTGAATTTAAAATGTTTTTGCGGGTAGCGGCTTCCTAAAATTCCATTTATAATGTAAGCATAGCTGTGCCCCATCTGGTGATTTAAATCCCATTCCTGCTCCTTTTTCTTATATCTGTTACCATCTGT
>CAJJNI010000117.1 GCA_905193085.1 uncultured Lachnospiraceae bacterium
ACGCTCAATAACATGGCTTGAAGGCTTTCTTATGAATTATCCGGGTGCTGTTATTATAGTTGCACATGACAGATATTTTTTAAACAGAATCGTAAGCAAGGTCATCGAAATTGATAACGGTACAGTTACAACATTTGCCGGAAACTATTCTGATTATTCAAAGAAAAAACAGCAGCTTCGTGAAACCCAGATACGACAGTATTTAAACCAGCAGCAGGAAATTAAACATCAGGAAGCTGTTATAGAAAAATTAAAATCATTTAACCGTGAGAAATCCGTAAAGCGTGCTGAAAGCAGGGAAAAAGTCCTTGAAAAAATAGAAGTTTTAGATAAACCGACTGAGGTTAATTCTAAAATGAATATAAGACTTGAACCACAGACTGTAAGCGGAAATGATGTTTTAACAGTTAAAAATTTATCAAAATCTTTCCCTCCTCACACATTATTTACTGATGTTTCTTTTGAAATAAAACGTGGAGAGCGTGTTGCAATTATCGGTGATAATGGTACGGGAAAGACTACACTTTTAAAAATAATTAACCGTATGTGTGATGCAGACAGCGGCGAATTTATATTAGGTTCAAATGTAGAAATCGGCTATTATGACCAGGAGCATCATGTTCTACATATGGAGAAGACTTTATTTGAAGAAATTTCCGATGCCTATCCGTCTTTAACACAGACTAAAATACGAAATGTTCTCGCAGCATTTTTATTTACCGGAGATGATGTATTTAAAAAAGTCTCCTCACTAAGCGGTGGAGAAAGAGGACGTCTCTCCCTTGCAAAGCTTATGCTCTCAAATTCAAATTTTCTTATACTTGATGAACCGACAAACCACCTTGACATGGTATCAAAAGAAATACTTGAAAATGCCTTAAATCAATATACAGGAACAGTTTTATATGTCTCTCATGACAGATATTTCATAAATGAGACAGCAACAAGAATTTTGGATTTGCAAAACCATACTTTTGTAAATTACATTGGAAACTATGATTATTATCTTGAAAAAAATGAAGAACTCACAAAAATATATGCAGCTTCTAAAGATGACGAAGATAATAAAAAAGGCATCACCGCCGCTTCTTCTGATGCACAGCCTGACACAACAGCTTCTTCTGACAACGGAAAATTAAGCTGGCAGCAGCAAAAAGAATTACAGGCAAAACGCCGCAAAATAGAAAATGAATATAAGAAAACTGAAGAGCGGATTGCACAATGTGAAGATATAATTTCAGGTGTAGATGAAGAACTTATGAAGCCGGAAGTTGCAACTAACTCTGCTAAATGTAATGAACTGTCAGAAAAAAGAAGCAATGCAGAAGAAGAACTTTCTACACTTTACGAAAAATGGGAACAACTTGCAGAAGAGCTCGAAGAATTTAATTAAAAAATTTATATGAGGTGAATTTTTATGAAGATTGTAGTTTTAGAGTCTTTATCAGTCGGTGAGGATATCAGCTGGGAGCCACTCAGACAATTTGGTGAGCTTACACTCTGCCGCGACCTGACTCAGAATGATATAAAAGAAGCAATTAAAGATGCTGATATTATTATTCCAAATAAATTACTGATTAACAAAGAAGTTCTTTCAGGCAGCAGCGTTAAAGCTGTTTTTGAGGCGGCTACCGGCTACAATAATATTGATACCGACTACTGTCACAAAAACAATATTACCGTTGCAAATGTCAGTGGCTACTCAACTAACAGCGTTGTCCAGCACACTATCGCACTTCTTCTTTCACTGTATGAAAAAATTGATTATTACAATACATTTGTCAAAGACGGAACTTATTCTTCAACAAATAATTTCAGTCACTTTGGCAGAACTTTCAATGAATTATGTGGAAAAAGATGGGGAATTGCAGGACTTGGCGCCATAGGCAGAAAAGTTGCCACGATTGCCACAGCATTCGGTTGCGAAGTTGTTTATTACAGCGCAAGTGGTAACACTTATGATGTTCCATATAAAGCTGTTGATTTTGACACATTTCTTTCTACATGCGATGTCATAACAATTCACTGTCCATTAAATAGTACTACCAAAGACATGTTTAACTACGAAGCATTTAAGAAAATGCAGCCACATGCTGTACTTGTAAATGTTGCAAGAGGTCCGATTGTCAACGAAGACGATTTGGTAAGAGCCATCAATGAAAATCTCATTGCCGGTGCCGCACTTGATGTATTTAAAACTGAACCAATTAAAAAAGACAGTCCGCTGCTTTCCATAAAGGACAACAGCAGACTGATTATGACACCACATAACGCCTGGGGCAGTGTAGAATCAAGAACATGCCTCATAGAAGAACTATGCAAAAACATTCAGGCTTATATTAACGGACAGGAAAGAAATCTTGTTTAAAATCATAATATAATAATATAATTTTCTATCACATAAGGGTACTTAATTCAGAGCAATATTTTAAAGCTTATATCATTTATTTCTCTGCATACTAAGTGCCCTTGATTCTTTACCCGTTTTCTTATTATAATAACGGTAAAAAATAACCGCAATAACAAACACGATACTCTCCGTTATTAAAAATGTAAGCCACACTCCTGTAATTCCACCAAAAGCCGCCATCATAAAAGCAACCGGAATTATTATGACAATTCCTCGCAAAAGTGCAATTATATGAGAAGGAAATGCTTTATCTGTAGACGCAAAATATATTGAAAATAATATATTTCCGCCGATAAACGGAGCTGCCGCAAAATAAAGGCGCATTCCAAGCTCACCTATTTTTTGAAGTTTGGCATCATTTTCCGCATTAAATATTGCAGTAAGCGGTGTTGTTGCAAAAAGCACACCCAGATAAATCACAACAAACATTGCAGCCAGAAATATAAATGCATATTTTAAATATTTTTTTAATTTATGCATGTCACCACTGCCATAAGTTTTACTGAACAACGGCTGTGCACCCTGCGCAAGACCATTGCACATTGCAACAAGAACCAACGCCCAGTTTGCAACTATTGCATACGCTGCAACTCCTGTATTTCCCAGAAATTTGAGGAAAATAAAATTAAAAACAATTATAGCCACGCCTGATGAAACCTCTGAAACAAGCGATGAAAGGCCAAGTGAAGCCTGTGATAACATAAGCTTTATCTGCGGTTTTGTTTTTACAAACATAAAATTATTCTTTTTCTTAATAAAATGAAGTGATAAAATGCTTATACTTGTAAGCGGTGAAAATCCGGTAGCTAAAACAGCACCAAACATACCCAGCTTCATAGGATACATAAAAACATAATCAAGAAGCACATTCATAAGACTTCCACTAATCATTGCCACTGTACATAATTTCGGCGAACCGTCATTTCTTACATAATTTATCAGTACATTATTAAATAAGAATGCAGGTGAAAAAATAAGTATAACTTTCATGTAAATATTTGTCATTGGAAACAGCACTTTATCTGCACCAAGAAGCACAGATATTTTTTCTGAAAAAAACACACCTGTTAAAACAAATATTATGGCAAGTATCAAAGCAAAATAAACACTGTTTGTAAATGTTATTTTTGCATTTTCATTTTTCTGTCCCTTATAGATTGAATATTTTGCAGCTCCGCCTATTCCTGTCATCAGCCCGCAGCCATGCAGAAGATTATACACAGGCAGTGCAAGGTTAAGCGCCGCTATTCCCTCCGTTCCAAGACGGTTTGCAACAAAATATGTATCTATAAGAATATAAAATGATAATCCTAGCATTCCAAGTATACTAAAAGACACATATTTTAAAAACTCTCTGATATCGTATTTCATTTTCTGTCTTACTCCTTTTTATATATAAAACAAAGAAAACCAGACATTTCTCTTCTAGTATAACGATTTCTAAATAACTATACCATTCACATAGAATATTTTTCTGAGAGTGCATGTCAAAAAACATAGGCGCAGCGGGCTACGCTGAGGATTTTTGATGTGTGCTACCGGGAAAATAGACAAGTGCTATGGTGCAGTTAATATTAACTACAACCTACTGAGAAATGTCTGGTCCTTCTGTCTTCTACCCGGTGGCAGAAGACGACCATCATAATTTAAAGATGCTCATATCAGTGCAGAGTGTTAAACAATCCACAGGCATCATAGTTTGAACTTTTTAACCTCAACATCAATATAATTACTATTCATGCTTTCCATAGTATGCATTAAGATACATCTGTTTTATTTCGCTGAATAAAGGATAACGAGGATTTGCACCTGTACACTGGTCATCAAACGCCTGCTCTGTCATCTCATCAAGCTCATCTAAGAATTTCTGTTCATCAATACCATAATCCTTAATTGTCTTCTTAATTCCAACTCTGTATTTCAATTCATTTACAGCATTTATGAGATTTTCCAGTTTTTCTTCATCAGAATTACCGCCAAGCCCTAACGCATCTGCAACTTCTGCGTATCTTGCCAGTGTGTGCGGGTGGTCGTACTGTGGGAAAGTACCCATCTTAACCGGTTTATCTGCTGCATTAAAACGAAGCACTTCTTCTATCATAAGTGCATTTGCAACACCATGTGGAAGATTATGGAAAGCTCCAAGCTTATGTGCCATAGAATGACATACTCCCAAAAACGCATTTGCAAAAGCCATACCTGCCATTGTAGCCGCATTTGCCATCTTCTCTCTTGCAACTGCGTCTGTCTGTCCGTTATCGTAAGCATCAGGAAGATATTTAAATATATTCTTTAATGCTCCGATTGCAAGACTGTCTGTATAATCAGTTGCCATCATTGATGCATATGCTTCTAATGCGTGTGTTACCGCATCAATACCAGATGCACTTGTAAGTCCCTTAGGGGCACTCATATGCAAATCTGCATCTACAATAGCCATATCAGGCATTAACTCATAATCTGCAAGCGGATATTTTACATGAGTCTTCTCATCAGTAATAACCGCAAACGGTGTTACCTCTGAACCTGTACCTGCTGATGTAGGAATTGCAATAAAGTAAGCTTTTTCGCCCATCTTAGGGAAAGTATATACTCTTTTTCTGATATCCATAAATCTCATTGCCATATCCATGAAATCAGCTTCCGGGTGTTCATACATAACCCACATTATTTTAGCAGCGTCCATAGCAGAACCACCACCGATAGCAATAATTGTATCAGGCTCAAAAGCGCTCATCTGCTTTGCTCCTGCTTTTGCACATGCAAGAGTAGGGTCAGGTTCAACATCTGAAAATACTGAATAATCAATATCCATCTCTTCTAATTTATCTGTAATAGCTTTAGTAAAACCATTTTTGTAAAGGAAAGAATCTGTTACGATAAATGCTTTCTTCTTGCCCATAACAGTCTTAAGTTCATCAAGTGCTACAGGAAGACATCCTTTTTTGATATAAACCTTTTCAGGTGCTCTAAACCAAAGCATATTTTCTCTCCTCTCTGCAACGGTTTTAATATTTATTAAATGTTTAACTCCTACATTTTCCGAAACACTGTTTCCACCCCATGAGCCACAGCCAAGAGTAAGAGAAGGAGCAAGTTTAAAGTTGTATAAATCTCCGATACCACCGTGTGATGAAGGTGTATTTACAAGAATACGGCATGTTTTCATTCTTGAGTAAAATTCTTCAAGAATTTCAGGTTTCTTAACTTCATTTAAATAAATTGATGAAGTGTGTCCGTATCCGCCAGCTGCAATCAGAGCTTCCGCTTTTGAAAAAGCGTCCTGAATATTTTCTGAGCGGTACATTGCAAGTACAGGTGAGAGTTTTTCATGAGCAAATGCTTCTGACAATTCCACAGATTCTACTTCACCAATAAGAATCTTTGTATCCTCAGGCACATTAATACCTGCCAAAGATGCAATTACTGCCGCTTTCTGCCCTACTATCTTTGCATTGAGCGCACCGTCAATTAAAATTGTATTTCTTACTTTGTCTAATTCATCACCCTTTAAGAAATAACAGCCTCTTACTTCAAATTCATTTTTTACCTTATCATAAATACTGCCATCAACAATAACTGACTGCTCTGAAGCACAAATCATACCATTATCAAATGTCTTTGAATGAATAATTGAATTAACTGCAAGAAGTATGTCTGCTGACTCATCTATAATTGCAGGTGTATTTCCGGCACCAACACCAAGTGCAGGTTTTCCGCTTGAATATGCTGCCTTAACCATGCCAGGTCCACCTGTTGCAAGAATTATATCAGCCTCTTTCATTACCATATTGGTAAGCTCAAGACTTGGCACATCAATCCAGCCTGCAATTCCCTTTGGAGCCCCCGCTTCAACTGCTGCCTCCAAAACAAGTTTAGCAGCCTCAATTGTACATTTCTTTGCTCTTGGATGCGGACTTATAATAATTGCATTTCTTGTTTTTAAACATAATAAAATTTTAAAAATAGCTGTGGAAGTTGGATTAGTTGTCGGTATTACCGCTGCAACAACACCTATCGGCTCTGCTACTTTTTTAATACCAAATGCTTTATCCTCTTCTAACACTCCACATGTTTTTACTGATTTGTATGCATTATAAATATATTCTGATGCATAATGATTTTTAATTACCTTATCTTCAACAATTCCCATTCCTGTCTCTGAAACTGCTGATTTTGCCAATGAAATTCTGGCACGGTTAGCTGCTGATGCAGCTGCAAGAAAAATCTTATCTACCTGTTCCTGAGAGTAAGTTGCAAATTCTTTCTGTGCAGTTCTTACACTGTTAAATAACTCTGTTAATCCTTCTACATTTTCTACAAACGGATATCCATTATTAATCACGGCTTGCTCTCCTTTCAAATTTCATGTTCCTATATTTAAACAGTGCACTTACACTGTCTGATTAGATTTATACCAAAAAAACAGTATTTTGTCAATCTGCGGGCATTTGTTGATGACTTACTATGTACATTATGTATAAAATTTTATTAGTTGTTACATTCCTGTAATTTTCTCTTGACAATTTTTATCACAGACTATATTATATATATGACTACACATGTAGAACTTGTTTTTTTACAGTTTATGTGTAGATTATTTATAGAAATGAAGGGATTTATTATGAAAAGATTACCAGATTCAGAATTTGAATTAATGTTGGAGATTTGGAACAGTGACAAGCCTGTGTGTGCACTTGATTTAAAAGACATCTTTGCAGACACAAAAGGATGGGCAATTACAACAATCTTAACAATGCTTGGCCGTCTTGAAAGCAAAGGTTTTGTATCCAAAGAAAAGAAAGGCAAAACTTTCTACTTCACACCAATTATAACTAAAGAAGAATATGCTGCAGGCTATGGCAATTTCTTTCTCCAGAAAATGTTTGGAAATTCAATTAAAAACTTTGTTGCATGTCTTGCAACATCAAAGGAAGTATCTAAAAAAGACCTTGATGAATTAAGACAGTATCTTGACGAACAGAAATAACTCTGTATTCTACTAAAGAAGGAGGGGTTTTATGGATGTTTTCATTACAAATTTAATTTTTGTATCTTTATGTGTGGGGGTTTTAATTTTATTACTTAGTTTCACTCAGGCAATTTTCAAGAAGAAATACCAGATTAA
>CAJJNI010000118.1 GCA_905193085.1 uncultured Lachnospiraceae bacterium
CTTTATATGTTATAAGTTTACAAATATACAATTTATTTTAAAAACAGCTTTTCATTATTAAATTATGCTGTTTTTCAATTTTTAATTATAAAGGGGATTAGATAATGCAGATTGGTTATTTATTATACATAGATTTGATTATTTTTATAGCTATGGCTTATTCTGTCATACATTATTTTTCAAGCAGTAACCGCAGTACAAGTATAAATCTTTCATCTTATTTCAAATTTTCTTTATATGTACTGTTTACAATTACTCTGCTTGACACTTTTTTCTCAGGTCATTTTTTCCTATTAAAGAGCCGCCCTGTATGTATGGCTTTAATTATACTGTATTTAATTTTACAGACATTACTCCCATATTCATTTTTTCTTATTACATTGGATTCATCAAAAAAAACAGCCCTGCTGAAGCACCCTCTTTTTTCAATACTCACAATATTTCCGGCATTTCTTTATTCAATGCTTTTAATTGTGACACCATTTTTTAATATTTTATTAAAATTCAGACCAGCACCCGGAATGATGGAAATAATTTATTATCCGGCATTTACAATAATATTTTATGCCATATATATTTTCTATCTTTGTCTGATTATTTATTTCTGTTTTAACAACAAATTGCTTCTTTCAGGAGAACATCTTATTCTTATGACAGGATATGTTATTATTATGACCGCAGTTTTACTGATTAATGCAAATTCTGAAATACAGATACCATACCATATCGTATCTGCATTTTATCTTTTTTCAATATATATTTCATTTTTCAGTAAATCTTTTTACAGGAACAGCCAGACTATGAATGAATACAACAGAAACAGATTTATAAATGTTATCTCAGATTACCTTAATAATGATAAACATTTTATTGTTATTGCTGTTGTAATTGACCATTTTGAGGAATTGCAGGAAAAATATGGCACCAAAAATACTTCTTCAATGCTAAGAAATATTCAGAATTTTTTTGGAAAAATATTTCCTTCAAATGAAATATTCCACTATGATAATCTGAATTATGTTTTTGTATTTGACAACACACACTCTATCAGAAGCACAGGACCTATTATTGATGAGATATTAAGTGTTTTTAATATGCCATGGAACATTAAAGCTTCCAAAGAAAATTTAACCGTAACAATCAGCAGTCTTTTCTGTCCTGAAGACTCTGATAACCTGACTGAAATTATTGATGTATTAAGAAATTCAATTAAAGAGGCACAAAGGGACCAAAACAGTTCAATTGTGTACGGCAAAGAATATATTTATAACAGAGAGAAATTACTCAGCAATCTTACCCTGGAGAACAGACAGTTACAGGTATTTTCAAAAAAAGCAATAACAAGCCGTACAGCACTTGAAGCTGCTGACAGAAAAAAGGATAATTTTCTGGCTAATATATCACATGAAGTACGTACTCCATTAAATTCAGTAATCGGCTTAAGCGAACTTTTACTAAAAGAAAACCTGTCACCTTCAGCACAGAAAAAAGCTACTGACATTAAAATGGCAAGTATAACCCTCCTGGATGTATTTAACGATTTACTTAATTATTTTAATATGGAATCAAGTAATTTTGAAATTATAGCTGCACCGTATGATATTAATACAATAGCACATGAGGCTTTAAACATAATTTCGGAACAGGCTAATACAAAAGAAATAACTTTAGATTTTTCAATTGATGGTTCTATTCCATCACTGCTTATAGGTGACTCATTAAAATTAAGACAGATAATTATAAACTTACTTAAAAACGCTGTTTTTTTTACTAATGAAGGTTCCATAAAGCTAACTGTAAATTATAAAACAGCTCCAAAGGACAATATAGAACTTTTTATTTCCGTAAGTGATACAGGCACAGGAATCAAGTCTCAATATCTTGATAAAATATTTGACGGACTGCAGACATTTGACACACGACAGGTTGTCGATTCAAAAAAATGCTCATTAAATCTTGCTGTATGTAAGAAATTGATAAATATTATGAATGGATCAATTGAAGTTCAGAGCACTTTCGGCAAAGGAAGTACCTTTACATTCCACCTGCTGCAGGAAGTAGCTGATTATACTCCTATAAGCAGCTCTAATGAAAAAACAACATTTTCAGATAAAGAGCTTTTCAAGGAAACTTTCACTGCTCCGAATGCGAATATTCTTGTTGTTGATGACAACAGGCTGAACAGAGAAGTAACAAGAGCACTGTTAGCACCATACAAAGCGGCTGTTACTACTGCTAAAAGCGGCCGAGAATGTCTTGAGCTTCTTAAACAGTATAGATATGATTTAATCTTAATGGATCATCTTATGCCTGAAATGGATGGAATTGACACTAAAAACAAAATCCGCAGCATAGACGGAGAATATTATAAAAATGTTCCTATTGTAGTTCTTACAGCAAATGTTGTAAGTGGTATGAGGAGTAAATTTATCCAACAGGGATTTGCAGAATATATTTCAAAGCCAATTAATACAGTTCTTCTTGACTCTGTATTAAAGAAAACACTGCCGGATAACCTTATTATTGAAAAAGGTTCAGCTATGGAACTTTCAATTGCAGCAACCGATGAAATAATATCAAAAATAGACGGTATGAACAAAGAAGAGGCAATGCTTCACTTTAATTCAAGAGATGAATTTATAATGGAATTAAAGAAATTTTACCACAATGCACCTCACATATTAGTAGATATGGAACATGCTCTTTTAAGTAATAATATTTCAGTATATTTAATGTATTTAACTAATCTTACAAATTCTGCCGGAAAATTCGGCATGCAAAAGCTTGTAAAACTTGGAAACTCTCATGAGAAAGCCGCGCAGGCTGACAATATAGATTTTCTTAAGAAGAATCTGCCTTTCTTAATTCAGGCATATAAGCGTTTTCTTGATGCTTTAAGTGAATTATAATGAACATAAAACCGGTCTTCTTTAGTCAGAATTATGACTTTTGAAGGCCGGTTTTAATTAAATAGTGTTTTAGATTCAGCTTATTTCTTTTACTTTAGCTATTTCCTTCATTATAAATTAATGATACCAAGAGCTGCCCTTAACACAAGGCTTGCGTCCTGCAAATCGACTTTTCCATCATTATTTGCATCTGCATTATCAAAATATTTATCTTCTATGTTAATTATTCCCAATGCTGCTTTAAGCACTGCTAAAGCATCTTTTAAATCAACTTTTCCATCTCCGTTAGCATCTCCTGCAAGTCTGTTGTCAGGATTATCATCAGGGTCCGGCTGTTTAAATTTAACTTCAACTGTACATGCTGCAATGCAGTCTCCTGATTTTGCTGTTATGACTGCCTTACCTTCTGATACTGCTGTTACTACTCCGTCTTTTACAGTTGCAACACTTTCATTATCAGAGCTCCATGTAACGGCTCTGTCGACAGCATCATATGGTATTACATCTGCTGTAACTGTTACACTCTCACCGGTCTGTGTTAATGTTATCTGTGTTTTATCAAGAATAATATCTGTTACAACTATTTCTTTATCGCTGCGGCTTGCCACAACATAAGATGCTGTCGTATCAATATTAAGCTGTGCTGTTTTATTTTGTACAACAACAGAATCTACAATTGTAAATTTTCCATTACCATCATATCTGTATAAATCATATGTACCATCTGAAAAACCATCTGCCGGCACACTTACAATTGCTTTTCCCGGCAGCTGTGCTTTAGATACAAAATCAAGAACAAGCTTCTTTTCCCAGCTCATCTTGTGAGCAAATTTATAAACTTCAGAATCTTTGTTATCAATATCTATTCCAAAATCAACCGTCAAATCAGCATTTGTGATATCTCTGCCATTAAACTGCCATTTATAAGCACAGTCACCATACTCATTATCTTTTACAAATGTAATATTTTTCTTCTGTGATTTTAGCTTTGTAAATATAAACTTCTGCGATTCCTCCGGAACCTGTATTGATAAATCTTCTGATTTGTCACTGTAGAAAACAAACCCGCTTATAGACAGATTATTTGTCTTAAGAGCCTCTGTAATCTGTGATATATCACATGTCTCAACTATTTTTGATGTGTTTATGTATGCCTGAACATCAAGGTTAAATGATGCAGCATACCCACCGTCTTTTGTCTGCGCAATCACATTTGTACTGCCGCATTTTTTTGCCTGAATTACAAGCTGTCCGCCATCTGTTAAACTCTGTGATATTTCCGCTATACTCTCATCTTCAACTCTCCATTCAACATCTTTTAATGTTGCATTTTCAGGACTTATCTGTGGCTTAACGCACTTTATTTTTCCTTCCAAAACCGTAATGTCATCTCCGATTGTAACACTCTCTACCGGAACAACTGATTTATCAGGATTAAAGCTTTGTGCATCATCTACTATATCGTTTGCAAATTCTTTCAAAATCGAATCAATTGATTTTGTGCTGTTTAATAATGTTCCGCCTGTTTCATATGCAAGCCTGTTATATCTGTTATACAACTGTTTTGTCGTAATTACGCTTGCTGATATATTCTGCTCTTTAAGTCTGCTGATGGCGGCATTCATATCGGCAATACCATAGCTGTTTGAATTTATATAATCTGAATCACTAATTACAAGCATATATTTTGATGCATCTGAATTAAATTTCATTGCTGATATATCAGACGCATATCCAAGTGCATCAATTATTGTAGTCTTATTTCCTTTTGACTCATATTTGCAGTTATATCTTATTTCCTGACATAAATCATCAGCTTCACTGCTCTCATACCAGTTTGAATATGCCGGAGAATAATGAAGTATTGTTGATGATTTTCCATTTTCATTGATATTTTTATAGGTAATTAGTGACACTCTGATATCTGCTTTTGTATTACTTATTGCATTTATAAAATCTCCAATATTATCAATAAGCTTATATGCCCTGTCTGCTGATTCATTACTCTGCGCATCTACTACCAATGTCAAATCAATACATTTTTCCGACAAATCTTTATCTGCAAAATCTGAATAGCTTTCCATATGGAAATTATTTTTCGTGACGCATATATTATAATCTACCGGTATGACATTTCCATCCGAATCATAAGATGCGCTATATAATACAGGTTTTGTCTGAATGAGATAAGTCTTTCCTTTTTCAAGAGCTGCCTTTATAACAAAATTGTTATTGCTGTAACCATCATCATTTTCATCAATCTTCTGCATCAGATTATTTTCTTCTACATAAAGAACCGCCTTAGTATCGACATTTCCTTCTGAATAGAAATAATAATCACCGGACTCGTCAGGTGTGAAAAATGCTGCTGATGGCGCATACAAATCATTATCTGCCGCTGATGCATATGAAATCCGGACTTTTCCATCAGCCTTTAACACTGCTGCCCCTTTATATAAATCTTTGTATGTAATTATAGGAACATTTATTGTCTGTTTTATATCCTCTATCTCAAGTGTAACAGTGTTATTCGCAGAATCTTTCTGCCATATATTATACACCGACTGGTTATCCGTAATGTTTACTTTAACAGAGCCAAGTAAACCGTCATCAAATTCCTTAAGCGAACCTTTTACTACACTTCCGTCCTGTAATACTACTTCTGCATAAATAAGGCCAATATATGAATCCCTGTTAAATTTATAATATTCTTTTTTTTCTGTCTTTGATGTTTCTTCATTGTACATGTCTTCGCTTACTGTGCTTCCGGAAGATAAGTTTGCAATGAGTGCTGCATCTTTTTCAAATGATAAATTTATTGAGGAAACCATAAACTGTGGAAGTACGGTTACAATGACATTTTTTTTGACTGAACCGGCTTTAATTGTAAGTATGTTGTTCGTACTTCCCGGCAGCCACTGGTTATTGTAGCTTTGATTATCTGTGATGCTGACAACAGGATTATCTTTACTGTACATTTCCGTTGTTCCGTCAGAATATTTAAGTGTAATGTCATATAATGTATCTGCTATATTTTCAAATCTGTACCATGACTTTCCACTGACATCATCACGTACATCACTTCCGCCTGAGCGATAATAAAGTCCTTTCAAACCATTTTTGAGGTTTACATCAATATCAGTAACATACTTAGCCATAGCTACAGATGCACTATAGGTTATGCTGCTGAATTTTTCTGAGTTTTTAATGCCAATGTAATACTGTCCCTTTGAAAGATATGTTTCTAACTGATATTTGCGCACATCAATATTACGGTCCGAATCTTCGTCATACAAATATGCTGTTGTAACACTTTCACTTACATTATCAAGCTTATTTCCATATTCATCTAATATGTCAATATCACATGCCTCCTGACCGTAGAAGTTATGTGCTGTGATTTCAAATGTATATCCTGATGCTGTATCTGCATTAAATGATAAAATTTTACTGTATGAATCATTGTATACCGTAGCAGCATCAAATTTCATGGCTGAAGAATCACTTCCATCTGTAAGACTGATTTTTTGTGCAGCATTTTTCTGCTGTGAAAAATCAACCAGCTTATTAAAATGGAATGTAAACTGATAATCCTTTTCACTCAGAGAATATTTTCTTGCAACTACATAATATGTTTTTCCTGCCTCAAAATTATATATAAGTTTAAACTGACCGTTCAGATAACCTGAGCTGTCAGATGCAATCTTTTTAAAGTTCTCATCATACACCAGTCCATACATGTAAATATATGATGATGCTGTACTCATAAAACAATATTCTCCACTCTGCGAGGGTGTAAATTTATATACAGGATAAGCATTATTTTCTACAGTTATAGTTTCATTAATGTCACCGGTTATTTCTTTTTCAGGCTGTACATATGATGTGATTACTCTTTGTGGAACTTTCGCATCTGTATATTTCATAAACACATAATATGTTCCTGCTTTAAGATACATTGCGTAGCTTTCACTTGTCTTACTGCTGCCTGACTGCTCTCCTTTAATAATAAAGTTACCTGATAAAGTATCTCCTGCTTCATTAACAACATTCAGAGAATCCATACTGTTTTGTGAATCCTGTATTTTCACATGATAGAAACCATCTTTCTTTGCTTCTATTTTCAATGCCTGACAATATTTGTTTCCATACTTCTGTGTAAGTGTAGCTGCACCGAGTGTTACTACAGAAGCATCAGTCGAATTATCACAGATTATTTTCGCTTCTGATTTTATTTTTTCCAAATCACCCTGTATTTTAAGTGAAGCATTTCCTGATGCATTTTTCTTAACAGCAAAAATATATTTTTTATCTTTTGCCAGAGTGATTGTATATTTATCTGAATCAGCTGATAACTGCTTTGTTGCAATACTTTTTAATGTATCATCATATATAGTTATATCTGTTGCATATTTTGTATTGTTTGAAATGGTATATTCGCACTTATTATTTGATGTAAACACAAAATATTTGTACTCATCTGAGCCACTGCTATATTTCTCAACAGTCATTTCTTTTCCTTCTTCAATGCTGTCTGTTGCAGTTTTATTTAATGCAAAAGAATATCCTATACTGTCAGCATCATAAAAAGCCCATCCACCTTTTTTCTCGGCATCT
>CAJJNI010000119.1 GCA_905193085.1 uncultured Lachnospiraceae bacterium
ATATGAGCATAAAAGTGGGATGTTAATCCCACGATATGCGAATATTGGGTAGGAATGCGGAGCAATCATTTATAGAAATCAGAATAAATCTAACATATTATCAAGATATATTTTTTCCCTGACATGCAGATGATACTCCGGTTTTGTCATATAATAGAGAATAAATTCCAAAATAAGGGCACTGCCAAGCCCCCTCCCTTCGATTTTAAAATTACTAAACCCCTTTGGCAAATAGACATTTTTTATATCATCAATACCGATAAAACCCGGATTGTTCATTGCTTTTGAAAAACGATAACCCTCAGCAGCATCAGGCGCAGTGCAGTGATAATCAGGACATTTTTCTCCAATATTTTTACGACTGACAACCTCATAACAATATTTTCTGTTTTTGCAGCCAAACCAACAGCACTCGTTGCATAAAAACTCAACTTTATCTTTCTGTGGCTGTGAGAGCCCTTTTAACTTATCAAACAGCTTATTTAATCGAAAGTCCGGCACAACATAAAGAAAATCTTCTCTGTTTAATTCATTTTCGAGTTGCTTAAAATCTGTAAGAACTTTTGTTGTGGAAGAGACAAAATAAAACCCCGGATAGTTATTTTTCAGATAGTTTAACAACAAATCAGAATGAATAATAATGCCATTTTTTATTTTTGTTGAATTCTCAAACAAAGCACATAATTCATTGCATTTTTTATCCATAAGATGTTCTTTTAAAAGCAGTGAATTGCTAAATGTCAGCCGCGCCGATATTCTGTATTCTTCCATCAGTGTCAAAACATCTTGCGGATTGTATTCTCCAGAGCTAATACGTCCTCCGCCCCACACACAATCTGATGGCGCACCATAAATAGAACCAATCTCACACCAGTCGTAAAAATATTCCCTGTGTTCATAAAACAGCGGCAGAAATATGCGGTAGAATTCATAAAACTCAAACAAACCCGGAAGATGATAATATGCCTTGCCCCCGTTAAATTTTTCATACATATTGTCTTATATCCTCCCATAATAATTTATTTCTACAAGCATCGATTGTTTACTACATATACACTAAAAAGCGTTGGTAATTCTTCTGCTTTTTCATTTATGTGCAACCACCCTAAGCCTTCTATAATCAGCTCCCCATTGTTTTCAATTCCATGTAATATCAGCCTTTCAAAATATTTCAACTATGGCATTATTATATTAAAATAACTTAACACTGTCAATTTTTGTATCAGAAAACGATTGCTTAATTTACACTTGTAAATTCTTATATATTGTGATAAATTTCTTATAGATTATTTTAATGCCAAAGTTACTATGGCATCGTTATATTAATATGGAAATGGAGATGTTTTTTTATGAATTCTTTAAAAGAGAAATTCCTGCAATTAGACAAAAAGAAGAAAACTGCAATTATATGTGGCAGTGTTGCAGCAATTATTCTTATCGTTGTAATTATTGTTGTGATTTCGCTAAATGGAAAAAAAGAAGAACCAAAACCCGTTGCAACTGCAACACCAAAACCTACACAGACACCGGTTGCAACAATAGAGCCTACACCTGTACCGGCTGCAATTCCGATTGATTTTAATGCATGGCAGGCATACAATCCTGATGTTTATGCATGGATTTATGTTCCGGGAACAAGTGTGAATTATCCTATTCTTCAAAGTGCAACCGATAATTCATATTATCTTGATTATAATATTGACGGAACAAAGGGGTATCCGGGCTGTGTTTATTCTGAAAATATCAACTCAAAAGATTTTTCTGATATGCACACTGTATTGTATGGTCACAACATGCATGCCGGATATACATACAAAGGTCTTGACGGTACAATGTTTAGAACTCTTCACAAATTTGAAGATGCTGACTTTTTCAATGCAAACCGTTATTTCTACATTTATACAAATAATCAGGTTCTTACTTATGAAATTTTTGCAGCATACACATATGATGACAGACACCTGCTTAACAACTACGCTCTTGACCAGGACGGAGTTTTTCAGGAATATATAAATAATATTTATCTGCAAAAAGACGGACATATAAGAGAAGATGCTGTAAGAGTAACAGCAGCGGACAAAATTGTCACAATGGCAACATGTACAGGAAATTCTGCAACAAGATGGCTTGTTGTTGGTGTTTTAAGAAGTCAGGAACCGGGTGCTTATCAGGAACTTCCTGATGAGAGTGCTACTAAAGCAGCAGTAAGTGTTTCCTCATATCAGGGACAGTAAGAAAATTATGTAAATTATGTAAACCAGAAGAGTTGTTAAAACCACACTCTTCTGGTTTTTCTAGTTACTGAGATATTCGCTTAAATGTGAGAATTATTCTTCTTTCTTATGGAAAAAATCATACACCATCTGTGCCGCTTTTAAATTCATTGACGGTGCACTTTCAAGTTCTTCAACAGAAGCCTGCATAACTGCCTCGGTTGAACCAAATGTTTTCATCAGGCTCTTTCTTCTTGCAGGACCTATTCCCTCAATATCATCAAGAATTGATTTAACCTGCGTTTTATCACGAAGTGAACGATGATATTCTATTGCAAATCTGTGGGCTTCATCCTGTATTCTTGTTATAAGCTTAAAGCCTTCGCTGTAGCGGTCTATCGGAATTTCCACATTATGAAAGAAAAGCCCTCTCGTCCTGTGGTGGTCGTCTTTTACCATACCGCAGACAGGTATATTTATTTTAAGGCTTTCTAAAACTTCCTCTGCAATATTTACCTGTCCTCTTCCACCGTCCATCATTATTAAATCAGGAAATTTTGTAAATGAACTCTCAACAACATCTTCTGCATTTTTTTGTTCATTTTCCTGTTTTTCCTTAATTCCATGCTCAAATCTTCTTGTTAAAACCTCCTGCATACTTGCATAATCGTTGGGTCCCTGAACAGTTTTTATTTTAAATTTGCGGTAATCATGCCGGCTTGGTTTTCCTTTTTCGTACACAATCATTGAACCAACTGACTCAAACCCGCTTATATTTGAAATATCAAAGGCTTCTATACGCTCAAGTTTATCCATATTTAGCCAGTCTTTTATTTCTTTGAGTGCACCAATTGTTCTTCCTTCTTCACGCTTTATGCGCTCCCTGTCTTTATCAAGAACCATCTGTGCATTTCTTCCCGCAAGTTCCACAAGCTTTTCTTTCGTACCTTTTGCCGGAACTTTCATATGAACTCTTGCACCGCGCTTTGTAGTAAGCCAGCTCTCAATTGTTTCCATATCTTCTATTTTTTCCTGAAGCATAATTTCCTTTGGTATCATTAAAGTTCCACTGTAAAACTGTTTAACAAACTCAGTAAGTATGCTCTGTGATGTATCAGCAGTTGCAACCTGGATATAAAAATGCTCTCTGCCAATCATTCTGCCGCCTCGTATGAAAAACACCTGTACAACCGCATCATCACCCTGCTGCGCCATTGCAACAACATCTTTATCCTCACCGTCAAAGTTTGTTATTTTCTGTTTCTGTGCAATCTGTTTAACACTGTTAAGCAGCTCTCTGTATTCTATTGCCTTTTCAAATTCAAGGGCATCAGATGCTTCCATCATCTTATCTTCAAGTTCTTTTAATAATGGCTTATAATTTCCATTTAAGAAATCAAGAACTTTAGAAACTGATTTTTTGTACTCTTCTGATGAAATTTTTCCCTGACAGGGTGCATAACACTGATTTATATGGTAGTTAAGACAAGGTCTTTCTTTGCATATATCTTTTGACAGATTACGGTTACATGTTCTTATCTTATAAAGCTTTCTTATAAGCTCAATCGTATCTTTAACCGCACCGGCACTTGTGTATGGTCCAAAATATCTTGACTTGTCTTTTTTTAAATTTCTCGTAAATAGTACCCGTGGAAATTCCTCTCCGACAGTAACTTTAATATATGGATATGTCTTATCATCTTTTAACAGAGTATTGTACTTTGGCCTGTGCTCTTTAATCAGATTACATTCAAGAACGAGTGCCTCTAACTCAGAGTCAGTAATTATATATTCAAATCTTGCTATCTTAGTTACCATCTGGTCAATTTTAGCGCCTTTGCTGCGGCTCTTCTGAAAATACTGGCGCACCCTGTTTTTGAGACTTATCGCTTTACCGACATAGATAATGGCATCTTTTTCGTCATGCATAATATAAACTCCCGGTTTACCCGGGAGTTTTTTTAATTCTTCTTCAATATCAAATAATGTTTCTTTATCGTCTTTAATTTCTGTACTGTTATCCGACATATTTTCTGAGTGTTTCACGAATAGCACCCTTTCCTTTAACAAGTTCTGCGAAATAATTTTCTACAAGCTCTGCTAATCCTGCTTTATACAAATCAAGTCCGAATATTCTTTCATCACTTAAAATCGGCTGAAGCTGTTCATGGAAAGAACCTGTATCGCCAAGTTTAATGTCTGCCACATACGGACACACTGTATCAAGCATCGGGTCAGGACTTAACTCAAATTTATTTCCATCATCATCAATTCCCATAAGATAACGACACCAGCCTGCAAGTACAAGCGGTATAAGTTTTAAATCTTTAACATCTAAAGTTTCACTCTTTTCATATGCCTTTATTGTTTCACCAAATCTGATAGATAATTTCTGTGATGTATCAGTTGCAATTCGCTGAGGTGTATCAGGCATAAATGGATTAGGAACACGAACATTTAATACTTCATCTATAAAATCTTTTGGATTAATTATTCCCGGATTAACTACAACAGGAAGTCCTTCTTTGTATCCGATAATTTCTACAAGCTTCTTAAGCTCTGCATCTTCCATCTCTTTATAAATTGCCTTGTATGACAACAGACAGCCAAAAACTGCAAGTGCTGTATGAAGCGGGTTTAAACATGTACAGACTTTCATTTTCTCAACTTTATCAACAGTTTCTCTGTCAGTATAAATAATTCCTGCCTTATCAAGCGGAAGTTTTCCATTAGGAAAATTATCTTCAATTACAAGATACTGTGATTCTTCTGCATTTACAAAAGGAGCAACAAATGTTTTCTTTGAAGTAACTGCTGCTTCAACATCTTCAAAACCTGCATCTGTAAGCATCTTCTTAACGCTATCATCAGGGCGTGGTGTTATTTTATCAATCATAGACCATGTAAATGAAACTTTATCTGAATCATTTATGTATGCCTTGAAACCGGCTTTTACAAGACCGTTATCTTCCCATTTAGAAGCAAACTCGTTGACTGCTTCGTAGAGCTTTGTTCCGTTATGTGAACAGTTATCCATGCTTACAAGGGCAACCGGAAGTTCACCGTTTAAAAATCTTTCATACATAAGAGCAGAAAGCTTTCCGATATAACTTGATGCTTTAGAAGGACCGTTCTTAAAATCTTCTGTAACATTTCCAAGATATTCTCCTGCGGCATTTTTTAAGCTATATCCTTTTTCTGTAATTGTAAAACTTACCATCTGAAGTGATTTTGCTGTAAAAATCTCTTTGAGTCTTCCAAAATCTTTTTCATTATTTTCGTCCATCTGCAATGACTCAACGATACTTCCTATAACATTCTTTTCAATTGTTCCATTTGCCTTCAAAGTAACAAGCAGGCTTAAATTATCATGTGGAGCATACATTTTATCAATAATCTCATAGTCATAGCCTTCTGCAACTATAAGACCTGTCTTCATATGTCCTTCATTAAGAAGTTTCTGCAAAACTGCGGCAGGAAATGCGCGGAAAATATTTCCGGCACCAAGATGTATCCACTGTGGGTTTTCTTTAGTTGCCTTTGTAACTGCTTCTCTGTCAAATTCAGGAAGAACAAAACCAGCTTCTTCCCATGCTTTTTTATTTTCTAATTCTTTTGCATTTAATTTCATAATCCGTCTGACCTCCAAATTTACCGTCTTGTATTTTATGATAAATTTATTTTACATTCATACAACATATTTGTAAAGTAGTAATATGACAACAAGTAATATTGCACGCAATATTGTAAAACGGACATCATTTGTTTTGATAAATTTTCCTTTAGGATTATTTACAGGACATATATCCTCACATTTTCCACACATAATACAATCTCCTGTGCCATCACTTTTACTGTCAGGAAGTTCTACATTCATAGGACAATTATTTAAACAGGCAGAACAGCCTTTTATACATTTGCTTCTGTCTCTTCTGACTGCAAATCCAGGAAGTATCGGAAGAAGCGAAAACACAGCTCCCATCGGACATAAAACGCGGCAGAAAAAGCGCTCACTCAATGTCATTCCACCCATTATCAAAAGCAGTATAATAATACCCGGTATATAGTCTGAAAATCTGAACTTAAACACTGTAAGCATTGAGAAAACTTCCCAGGGACTAAGTCCTGCACCTGTTATTTTTGAATATACTCCGGTAAATGTTCCCGCTACAATAAGAAGTAACACTATATATTTTACCCAGGATAATGCTTTATGCTCAAGAAATGCTGCTTTATACGGCTTCTTCTTTAATTTGCGGCATATAAACAAATATGTCCCATGACAGAAATCTCCAAAACTGCCAAATGCACATGCAAAACCGCAGAAAAACCTGCCAAAAACAACCGTAAAAGCACATACAACAATAAGTGTCATCACAAAGCCTGATAATTCTACCAAATCGCCTGAACCTATTTTTGTAAAAATTTCTTTTATACCTGAAAATGCGGCTGTAAATATTGATGGAAAAAATATAAAAAATATCAGCTGAATTACTCTTCTTACATAATTATGCATTTTTTTCATTGTCTGTCTGTTATTATTATCGTTTTTCAATTTATCTTTCCGCCTCTTTTAATGCAGCTTTAACTGCTGCTATTATTCCTTTTGAACTGTAGGTTGCTCCCGACACAGTATCAACATCAGCTGTCTGCTCATCTGTTATATCATTTATTAATGCTTTCGCTGTATTTAAATAAGCGGGGTCTTCGCCTGATGCTGATGTTATTTCTACATTTATAATAGTATCATTTTCTATAGTTACATTTACCTTTATTTTACCGCCAAAACCTTCGCCGACACCTTCGTAAACGCCATCTGTATATTTTGACTCCTGCGTTTTAACAGTATCAAAACTCTGCGTTTCGTCTGCATCATTGCCCTCTGTTTTTGACTGAGATGTCGTTTTCTCATCTGAACTTTCAGATTTCTTTGTCTCAAACTCAGCCTGATTCATCAGATTCTGTTTTTTTACTGCCTCATCAGCCGATTTTCTGTCGCTTACAATATTGTTGTATATAAAAATAACTGCAACAACCGCTAAAATATTGATTATCCTTATTATAAATCTTTTCATGAGCTTACCCCTTATTTTTCTGCATTATCTAAAGCATTCTGCACAGCAGATAAAATTCCCTTTGAACTGTATGTTGCTCCTG
>CAJJNI010000120.1 GCA_905193085.1 uncultured Lachnospiraceae bacterium
CTCAGATTAATACGCTTAAATCAATAGAGAATAAATTCAGAAAGGTCAGTTTTGATGACTATAATGAATTAAAAAATACAATTTGTTCTACTGATGGTTTTGGTGAATTTA
The DNA here is from genome assembly GCA_905193085.1 of uncultured Lachnospiraceae bacterium. Taxonomy (GTDB): domain Bacteria; phylum Bacillota; class Clostridia; order Lachnospirales; family Lachnospiraceae; genus CAJJNI01. Next base: position 112 of record CAJJNI010000120.1, read on the forward strand.
AACTTATAAGCATAGCAGACGATACAGGGCTTGCTATTGGAAATAATAATACGATGGTTGGTAATATATACAGAACTGATTATTACAGAAATGCAATGTCAGGCAAAATTTCTGTAAGCGATAAAGTTCTTGTGGATTCTGAGGGAGAAGATGTTATTGCACTGTCTGTTCCTGTATACAGTGGTTCAGAAGTAAAAGGAGTTTTAACAGGAATTTTTAATGAAAAGACATTGAGTTCGCTTTTTAATTCAAAGATTCTTGATGGTAACGGGTATTCATGCATAGTCGATTCTGATGGAGATATAATTGCAGCAAGTAATAATGACAAAGGTATGATAAAAGAAAAGAATATTTTTGACTATCTTGATAGAATGAAACTTTCAGAAGATGAAGATTATAAAGAGTTAGAAAGAGCTCTCCGAAAAGGACAGTCAGGAATGTTTGATTATAATGAACAGGATATTCAGAAGTATGTCTGTTATCATCCTGTTGGTGTGTGTGACTGGTATGTTATGATTATTGTGACAGATGAGGTTATTGATAAGCAGACAAATCCTGTCTATATACTTGTGCTGGCATTGGTAGTGTGTGTTGCTGCATTGTTTTTGGCATTTATAGTATTGCTTTACAGAGTCAATTTTAATAAACATCAGGCGGAGGCTGAGAATAATGAAAAGGCTGATGCAGACAGAAGTCTGAATACGGATTATAATTATATAGAAATGTTTATTAAACATGATGGTGAAAATGACAATCTGACAGGTGTATACAACAAGAGTAATTTCGCGATTTCTGTAAAAAGCTATTTAGAGCGTAACTACTGCAATAATAAGTCTGTTCTGTTTGTGTTCGATATGGCTGATTTTGCAGAAATTAATGATAATCTTGGGCATTCATATGGTGATGCAGTTTTGGCAATGGCAGTGATGAAAATACAGAAGATATTTTACGAGGAAGATTATATTGGTCGTGTCGGTGGAGATGTTTTTGCTGTTTTAATGAAATTGGATAACAAATTTGATGATGAAAAGTTAGTTGATCTTGTTGAGAGAAAAGTTATACAGGTTTCTTCATCTATAAAAGAAATAACATACAAAGTTGGAAAACAGACAGAATGTCTGCTTGTAACTACCGGAGTATCGTGGTGCCCACAGGACGGGACGGATTATATAAGACTTTACAGGCATGCAGATGAAGCACTGGAGGGTGCGAAGAAAAAGGGCAAAGGAAGTTATATGTTTTATTCGGATTTAGAAAAGGAGTATATTTAATATGAGAAAATCCATTATTATGAAAGCAGTTTTATGTGTGTGTGTTTTACTGCTGTGTGGTTGTGTTGGTGTCACTCATACAAGTATACAGACGGATAAAACCATTGATGATGACAAAGATAAAAATACACATAAAGACAATAAAAAAGTGCCAAAAAGAGAAAATGGAAGTCTGCATATTTCGCTTGGTTTCTCGACAAATATGCAGGACCCCAGAGCAGTTGCAAGTACTCAGTTTAAGCAGGAAGTTGAAGAAAAAACGGATGGCTCTATAATTGTAGATATATATCCGGATTCGGAACTTGGAAGCGATGCGTCGTTGATTTCGAAAGTTATGACAGGACATGTTGACATGACAATATCAAGTGCGGGAAACTTCAGTGGCTATGTCAAAAATGAAGGAGTGTCGGCTCTTCCGTTTTTGTTTGAAAATTTTGAGCAGGCATGGACATTTATGGATAGCAGTATAATTAAAGATATTGATGATGAATTACTGCAGTTTAATATAAGGGTGCTGTCACATTTTGACAATGGTTTCCGGTGTGTTACAACTATGAATAATTCTATAAATGATCCTGAAGATTTAGTTGGCCTTAAAATAAGAGTACCGGATAATGCCATAGTTAAAGAGACTATGTCTCAGCTTGGGGCAAAACCAATTACACTTGCATTTTCCGAGTTAAAACAGGCATTAAAAGACGGTGTGTTTGATGCACAGGAAAACCCTATACCTGTTATTTATAATAATCAGATATATGAAGTGCAAAACTGCCTTTCAGTGACAAATCACAGTTACGATGCCATGCCATTTGTAATTTCACAGACTACGTGGCAGATGCTTACAAAGGAAGAACAGAAAATAATAAGTAAAGCGGCAGAAAATGCGCAGAAAACTGACCGTGAGCTTGTAAAAAAACAAACAGAAGAGTATGTGTCAAAGTTACAGAATGAGTGTGGTATGACAATTGTGTATCCTGATTTGACAGAATTTAAGAAAAAGACGCAGAATGTTGCAAGATTTTTCTGCTATGATGAGAGACTTCTTGAAAAAATAGATGGCTTTCTTGAAAATAATATAGATTAAAGTAAATTTATAATTGGAGGAAAAAATGAGTTTAGATAATACACAGAATGCAGTAAATGAGAGTGAAAGACAGTATGAATATATAGAATTATGCAGAAAAGAAGTTGAGAGAATTTCAAAAGAAGCCGGCAGAACGCTTAAAGCTTTTTCAAAATGTATGGGCTGTCAGATGAATGCGAAAGATTCAGAAAAGCTTATCGGTATTTTAGAAGCAATGGGTTATGAAATGACTGAAAAAGAAAATGAAGCTGATTTTGTAATATACAATACATGTACGGTAAGAGAAAATGCCAATCTTAAAGTATATGGAAGACTTGGAATGCTTGGAACATTAAAAAAGAAAAATAAATATATGAAAATTGCCATGTGTGGCTGCATGATGCAGGAACCTGATGTTGTAGAAAAAATAAAAAAATCATATTCATTTGTTGATTTGGTGTTTGGAACACATAATATATTTAAATTTGCGGAGCTTGTATATACATCATTTAAGTCTGACAGTATGATTATTGACATCTGGAAAGATACAGACCAGATTGTTGAAGACTTACCGTGTGAAAGAAAATATAAATTTAAATCAGGAGTAAATATAATGTTTGGCTGTAATAATTTCTGCAGCTATTGCATAGTTCCGTATGTCAGAGGGCGTGAAAGAAGCCGTAAGCCGCAGGATATTATAAATGAAGTTAAAAATCTTGCAGATGACGGTGTTGTTGAAGTTATGCTTTTAGGACAGAATGTCAATTCATATGGCAAGAACTTTGAAGAACCGTATTCATTTGCGAAATTGCTTACTGAAATTGAGAAAATAGATGGAATTGAGAGAATCCGTTTTATGACTTCACATCCGAAAGACTTATCAGATGAGTTAATAGAAGTGATGAAAAATTCAAAGAAAATATGTCGTCATCTTCATTTGCCATTACAGTCAGGAAGTACGAAAATCTTAAAGAGAATGAACAGAAAATATACAAAAGAAGATTATTTAAATCTTGCAGAAAAAATACGACGCGAAATACCTGATATTGCACTTACAACAGATATAATAGTTGGTTTTCCGGGCGAGACAAAAGAAGATGTAATGGAAACTATAGATGTAGTAAGAAAAGTGCGTTATGAAAGCGCATTTACATTTATTTACTCAAAGAGAACAGGTACGCCTGCTGCGGCTATGGAAGACCAGGTAGATGAAGCTGAAGTTAAAGAAAACTTTAACATGCTCTTAAAAGAAGTGCAGACTATTGCCGCTGAAGAGATGAAGAAATTAACAGGAACAGAGCAGGATGTTTTGGTTGAGACGGTAAACGAGCAGGATTCTTCACTTGTAACAGGAAGATTAAGCAATAATGCTGTTGTACATTTTAAGGCAGATGAATCAATTATCGGAACAATCTGCAGAGTAAGGCTTAACGAATGTAAAGGTTTCTACTATATTGGAGAAATGATTTAATGAGTGAAAAAAACAGAGTTATTGTAATTGGGGGCGGTGCGTCCGGGTTTATGGCAGCAATAACTGCGGCGCGTAATGGCTCTAAGGTTACAATATTAGAACATATGAATTTTGTGGCAAAGAAAATAGAACATACCGGAAACGGAAGATGTAATTTTACAAACAATAATCAGAGTATTGCGTTTTATAACAATGATAATTCTCAAATTGTAGAAAAAGTTCTGGACATTTTTTCGTTTGATGATACATTAAATTTTTTCAGCGATTTAGGGCTTATATACAGACAAAGAGATGGTTATTACTATCCTTTAAACAATCAGGCGGCTGCTATATCGTCACTTCTTAAAATGGAAGCTGAGCATCTGAATATAAAAACTGCATGTAATATAGACATTATAAAAATAGTAAAAGAAAATGGTTTATTTAAAATTATTACAGATGGTTATGTGTATGAAGCAGAAGCGGTAATTTTAGCTACGGGTTCAAAAGCTGATGAAAAGACAGGTTCTGACGGAAGCGGATATAATTATGCAAAAGCATTTGGACATACTGTAAACGATGTCTGTCCGGCACTTGTTTATTTAAAATCACAGGCAAAAGAAATGGGAGCACTGGCAGGCTTAAGGACATATGCAAAGGTAAGTCTGTATATAGATAACAGGGAGATTGCATGTGACAGTGGAGAACTGCAGTTTATTAAAAACGGACTGTCAGGTATTCCGGTGTTTCAGGTCAGCAGATATGCTTCATTAAAATTTAATGAAGATAAAGCTGCAAATGTATATGCAGTAATAGATTTTTTACCTGGTTTTACATTCGAAGAATTAAAGAACTATATTGAACTTAGAATACAAAAAGATTTTTACAAAAATCTCACAGGTTTCCTTACAGGTTTTTTACATGAAAAAGTAATCAGTGTTATTGCAGCAAAGATGAAAATAAAGGGAAATGTAAAAGTAAAGGAACTGTCACAAACTAAAATTGAAGAATTATGTAAACTGATTAAGCAGATGAGATTTGGAATTTCAGGTACCGGGGATTTTAATCAGGCACAGGTTTGCGCTGGAGGAGTATCTCTTAAAGAGGTAGATTATAACCTGCAGTCAAAATTAGTTGATAATCTGTATTTTGCAGGAGAAATTCTTGATGTTGATGGCAGATGCGGTGGTTATAATCTGCAGTGGGCATGGTCAAGCGGATATGTTTCAGGAAAAGCCGCAGCACATTTGGAGGATTGTTAAATGATAAGGTTACAGCAGCTTAAGCTTATAATTTCCCATGATGAAAAACAGCTTAAAGATGAAATATATCATAAATTAAAACTGAATAAAAATACGCATTTTGATTTTAAAATAGTAAAACGCTCAATAGATGCAAGAAAAAAGCCGGAGTTATATTTTAATTATATAATAGATGTAGATTTACATGATGAAAAATCAGAGAAAAACATTATAAGAAAACTCAGGAAAAATGATATTGTTTTTTCAAAAGAAGTTCCGTATGTATTTAGCGTAACTGGCAGTAAGCCTGTAGAAAATCGTCCTGTAGTTGTGGGAAGTGGTCCTGCGGGACTTTTTTGTGCACTTATGCTTGCAAGAGCCGGGTTTAAACCTCTTTTAATAGAGAGAGGTGCGCCTGTTGATAAGCGGAGTATTCTCGTTAATAAGTTTTGGGAAGATGGCGTATTAGACCCCGAAGTAAATGTGCAGTTTGGCGAAGGCGGTGCCGGAACATTCAGTGACGGAAAGTTAAATACGCTTGTTAAAGATGTTTCAGGCAGAAATAAAGTTGTTTTATCAGAATTTGTCAAAGCAGGAGCAAAAGAAGAAATCTTATACATGAATAAGCCGCATATTGGTACAGATGAGCTTAGAAAGATAGTTGTAAATATAAGAAATGAAATAAATTCACTTGGCGGAGAGGTGAGATTTTATTCTAAACTTACCGATTTTCAAATTAAAGATGACTGTATTAAAAAAATATGCATCAATAATAATGAATGGATTGAAGTATCACATGTTGTGCTGGCTATCGGACATTCTGCCAGAGATACCTTTAAAATGATAAAAGATAAAAATATAGTCATGCAGCAGAAAGCTTTTGCAATAGGTGTAAGAATTGAGCACCCACAGAAAATGATAAATTTATCACAATATGGCAGTGAAAGCGTAAAACAGTTAGGTGCGGCTGATTATAAGCTTACTGCAAAAGATGTAAGCGGGCGTGGTGTATTTTCATTCTGTATGTGTCCGGGCGGATATGTAGTAAATGCTTCATCTGAGGAAGAATCGCTGGCGGTTAATGGAATGAGTTATGCTGCCAGAGATTCAGCAAATGCAAACAGTGCCATCTTAGTTACGGTAAATGAAAAAGATTTTGGCTCTGATGATGTTCTTGCAGGAGTAGCACTGCAGCGTAAATTAGAGAAAAAAGCATTTGCTGCAGGAGAGGGAAATGTTCCTATCCAGCTTTATGGTGATTATTTTAAAAATGTAGAAAGTAGTTGCTTTGGTGATTTTGAAACCTGTATGAGGGGAAAATATGCTTTTGGAAATGTCAGGGATATTTTTCCGGAAGAAATAGGAAATGCTATTGCAAACGGTATTGCACAGTTTGACAGAAAGATAAAAGGATATGCAAGATATGATGCAATAATGTCTGGTGTCGAGAGCCGTTCTTCTTCGCCCGTAAGGATAGTAAGAGGAGATGATATGCAGTCTTTAAATATTAAGGGGCTGTATCCATGCGGAGAAGGGGCAGGATATGCCGGTGGGATTACAAGTGCGGCTATGGACGGAATAAAAGTTGCAGAAGCGATTGCAAAAGAATATAAAGTAGTGTAAAATACAGTTCAAAGCTTGTTTTGGAGGAAATATAAAGTGGACAGAAAAAGTATAATGAAAAATCATAACAGAATTGTAATAAAAATAGGTTCCTCATCATTGACACATGAAGAAACAGGAATGTTAAATATAGTAAAGCTTGAGAAGCTTGTAAGAGAACTGGTTAATTTAAGAAATATGGGAAAAGAAGTAGTGCTTGTTTCATCAGGTGCTATTGCGGTTGGAAGAAAATCTCTTGGATTTACTGAAAAACCGAGAAAAATAAATGAAAAACAGGCATGTGCCGCTGTCGGACAGGGGCGTCTTATGATGATGTATCAGAAGATATTTGGAGAATATAATCAGGTTTCTGCGCAGATTTTAATGACAAAGAATACCTTTGTAAATAATTTGTCAAGAATGAATGCACATAATACTATAATGAAGCTTTTAGAGTATGGAGTTATACCGATTGTAAATGAGAATGATACAGTTTCAACATATGAGATGCAGTTTGGTGATAATGATACTTTATCAGCCATAGTTGCGGCACTGGTAGAAGCAGATTTACTAATACTGTTATCAGATATCAACGGATTATATACAGACGACCCTAACAAAAATGCAG